>JANYFX010000359.1 GCA_025359585.1 Rhizobacter sp.
ATCGGCACCATCGGAGCCGCGCAGCTTGAACTCGGGCGCTTGGCGCGGCGGTTCGAAGACGCCGGCCTTCAGGGTTGGAACGGCCTGCGCCGTCAGCAGCGTGGCGCTCAGGGCGAGCAATGTGAAGAGGCGGTTCAGGCGGGTCATCGGTGGCGGCGGTTCACAGCGGGATGGTGGCGGCACGGGCCGCCTTCGCGAAGCTCTCGTCCATGTACTTCTCGTAGGCGACAGGAGCCTTGATCGTACCGGCCTCGATCGACAGCTGCATCAGTTCATCGAACTCGGCGCGGATCATGCGCAGGTCGCCGTAGGTCACGCGATCGACCGGGTTTTCCATCACGAAGCGGATGATGTTCGGGTCCTGGTTGAAATACTTGCGGCCGGCAGCGATGGCCACGGCCTTGTTGCGGTTGTCCTGCTTCTGGTCGAGCCACTGGCCGGCACCGAGCACGTGGTTCACCAGGTCCTGCACCAGCGGCCGGTTGTCGCGGATCAGCTCTTCGCGCACCGTCAGCACGCAGCAGATGTAGTTGCGCCACTCGTCGCGCGTCATGCGCAGGGCGCGTGCATAACCGGCACGCTGTGCGGCAGCGCCGAAGGGCTCGCCGGTGCAGTAGGCGTCGACCGCCTTCGCGTACAGCGCGGCCGGCATGTCGGGCGGCGGCATCTCGACGATCTGAATGTCTTTCGGCGTCATGCCTTCGCGTGCGAGCATCTTGCGCAGGAACAGGAAGTCGACCGCGAAGCGGCTCGGAATCGCGATGCGCTTGCCCGTCAGGTCCTTGAACTTCTGGTACGTCGAGTCGGTGCGCACCATGATCACCGCGCCCGAGCGGTGGCCGAGCGAGACGATCTTCACCGGGATCTTCTTGTCGGCCAGGTCCATCACCAGCGGCGCGAGCATGTAGGCGGCCTGGATGCGCCCGGCCATCAGCGATTCCTTGATCTCGGGCCAGCCGTTGTACTTGCTGTACTCGTACTCGAACTGCGGGCCGCCGCTCTTGTCGGTGCTGTTGGCGCTGGCCCGCGCCACGCAGGCCACGGGCAGCGTGAGGTTGCAGGTGACCGGCAGGCCACCGACCAGCAAGGGCTTGGGGGCAGCGGCCGCAGCGGGCAGCGCAGCCGCCGGCAGCAGCGCGGCTGCCACGGCGCCGCCCAGCAGCGAGCGACGGTCCAGACCATCCGGGGGGGCGAGGGCTTCTGCGTTCATGGGCCTCTGTCTTGAACAAAGTCGATGATGCATTTTCCACCAGCGGCTCATGGTGAGGGCGGTGGTCGCGCCGCACGCTTCGATCTGTCAGACTTCCGGCCGCAGGTTCCGCCACGGATCCAACGATTCCACCGATGGGAGACAGCACGATGAAGGCCGACAACATCCTTCGATGCGCGCAAGGGCTGTTTCTGATGCCGGCCCTGCTGCTGGCGGCGTGCGCCATGCGTGGGCCGGCAGCCGACGCCGGGCCCGCGGCCACGGTCGAGCGGCTCGAGATCGTCAGCCGCAAACCGGCGTTCGGCGCGACCCGATTCGGCGACGCGGGTGAGTACGAGATCGTCGTGGCGATTGCGCATGTGAAGACGAACCCCGCGCACCCGGGCAACCGGAGCATTGTCGATCTGGCCGCGGCCGCCGACGCCGACGGCATGGTGCGGTACCGAACCGATGTGGTGATCCTTCGGCCGCGCGCCAGCGACAAGGCATCGCGGGTCCTCGTGTTCGACGTTGCCAACCGTGGCCGCAAGCTGATGCTGCCGCTGGTCGACGACGGCGACCTGCAGGCCGACACCGCGGCACAGGCCGGCAACGGCTGGCTGATGCGCCAGGGGCACACGATGCTGTGGGTCGGCTGGCAGGGCGACATCACGCTCGACAAGTCCGGCCAGAACCTGGGCATGGCGCTGCCGGTCGCCACGGACCGGGGGGCGCCGATTACCGGCACCAGCCTCGAAGAGATGGTGTTCGACGCGCCCGGCAGCGTCGGTGCGATGCCGCTGTCCTATCCATCGGCAACGCCGGACCCGGCGCGTGCCGAGTTGACGGTGCGCGCCCGACCCGGCGCACCGGCCACCGTGTTGCCGGCGGACGCGTGGCGCTTCAAGAGCGCCAGCGAAATCGAGATCAAACGCCCGGCCGGGTTCGACGCGGGCGCCATCTACCAGTTCAGGTACGAAGCGCGCGATCCTCGACCGATGGGCCTGGGCATGGCCGCTGTTCGTGACGTGGTCAGCTTTCTGAAATCTGCGCAGCCCGACGCGGCCGGGCAGCCGCAGCCGCTGGCCGACATCAAGCCCGATGTGACCGTGGCACTCGGCATCTCGCAATCGGGCCGCTTCCTGCGCGACTTCATCTGGCAGGGTTTCAACGCCGCGCCCGGCGGCGGGCGCGTGTTCGACGCGGCGATGCCGACCATCTCCGGCTCGCGCAAGAGCTTCACCAACGTGCGCTGGGCCCAGCCGGGCCGCTACTCGCGCCAGCACGAAGACCACGGGTACTACGGCGACCAGTTTCCGTTCGGCTACGCCACGATCACCGACCCGGTCAGCGGCCGCACCGACGGCATCTTCGCGCGTTGCCGCACCGACGACACCTGCCCGAAGCTGATGCATGTCGACAGCAACCTGGAGTTCTGGCAGGGACGCGCATCGCTCGTCGTGACCGACGGTGCCGGGCGCGACGTGGCGCTGCCCGACGACGTGCGGGCGTACCTGATGTCGTCGACGCAGCACGTGACGGCGGGATCACCGACGGCGGGCATCTGCCAGTTGCCGAACAACCCGGCCCGGCAGTCGTCGACCTACCGGGTGCTGCTGACGCGCCTGGTCGCGTGGGCGCGCGGGGCGCAGTTGCCGCCGCCGAGCCGCTACCCTTCTGTGGCGGGTGGAACCCTGGTGGAGCCCGAACGTGCCGCGATGGGCTTCCCCGATGTGGGCAAGCTCGGGCTGACGCTGCCGCTGGCCTTGAATGAGCTGAACCCGGTTGATCACTCGGTCACGCCGGCACGTGCCGACACGGGCCGGCGCTACAAGGTGCTCGTGCCGCGCACCGATGCCGACGGTCATGACCTGGCCGGCATTCGTGTGCCCGACATCGAGGCGCCGCTCGCCACGCACACCGGCTTCGGCCTGCGCAAGCCCGGGTTCGCCGAAGGCCAGCTGTGCGGATTGAACGGCAGCTACCTGCCGCTGGCGAAGGACGCGCAGGAGCGCAGTGCGAAGCAGGACCCGCGTCGTTCCATCGCCGAGCGTTACCCGACCCGAACGGCGTATGTGCAAGGGGTGCGCACTTCCGCCGAGCGCCTGAAGGCCGAAGGCCTGATGCTCGACGAGGACGTGGCCCGCGTGCTCGACGTTGCGGCCAAAGACGCGCGCGTGCAGGCGCTGCCGCAGTAGCCGCGAGCTTCGGTGCGCCTCAGGGCGCGCCGAAGAACACGTCCAGCGTGGGGAAATTCGCGGTGCCGTGAATGCAGTCCCAGAGGTAGATCGCAAAACCCGGGTCGCCGGTCCACAGCGAGTAGCGCATGCGGCCGTGCACGGCCGCTTCGGCCTCGGTCTGCGCGATGCCGTGCATCGCGAAGGCCCGGGCGCGCTCCAACCAGAGCGGGTCGCCGGTGCGCACGAACAGCTTCAGGAAGGCGTAGCCGTTGCCGCCTGTGCCGTGGCACAGGTTCGAGCCTTTCGTCAGCGGGCCGGCCTGCCACGTCGCTTCGCCGGCCGCGAGCAGCAGATCGTCGAGCGCCGTGCCGGGCAGGTCGGCCAGGCAGATCACGAAGCCCGGCGCGCCGTGGCAGAACTGCATCAGCAGTGTGCGTTTGCCGTTGCGCAGCGTGTCGAGCCAGGCCGGCCAGTTCGCTGCGCCGTCTTCGACCACGGCAGTTCGGCGGATCGTGTTCTCGATGCAGGCCTGCCACGCAGCCCACTCCTCCGTGCCGAGCAGGTGTCGCCCGCGGATCAGCGGCGAGGTCGTCGCGACGAAACCGTGCACCGCGTCGAGGTAGGTGCTCTGGCTGCCGTACATGTCCTGCGTCCAGTGGTGGCACCGGTGCTGCTCCGACCACAGCAACTGCGACCACAGCTTGGCGGCCGTGCGCCGGAACAGATCGGCCCAGCGTGCCTCGCCGGTGTGCTGGTGCAGGCACAGCGCCGCCAGCAGCGTGCCGGGCGAGCCCCACATCAGCTCGCGGGTCGGGTTGTCGATGTTGCCTTCGATCAGGGCTTCGAGCCGGTCCGCGGTGTGCGGCGCGGGCGCCAGCCACTGGCTCAGCATCAGGATCGGCGTGTCGCCCATCAGGTAGGAGGCGCGATGAACCTCGTATTCGTCACCCAGCCACGCACGGTTCAGTGGCAGCAAAGGCTCCACGAACGGCGCGTACGAACGCGAAAGCGTCGCGGCACCCAGGCTCTGCAGGTGGTGCAGCGCCCACAAGACGCCGCAAGCGCCGAAGTAGAGCGGCGTGAAGCTGCGCAAGGACGGGTCGTCGCCCTTGTCGGCGTCGCGCGGGTGAATCGGCCAATGCCGCTCCGGCGAATGCTGCGCTTCGGTGTCGTGCACGATGGCCTGGATGGCAGCACGGGCGTGCGCTTCGTTCCAGGCGATCGGCTGGCAAGGTTCATGGCGTGCGGGGTCGAACAGCATGCGGGATCCTCCGTGTGGTGAGGATTGTGGCGACACTTGGCCTCGGGCCTTCGGGGCGATACCCGCTCGGGTAGCATCGCCCTCCAATGAACTGGCCCTATGAACTTCAAATCGGCTGGCGCTACACACGCGCCGGCCGCACCGGGCGCCGCAACGGCTTCATCTCTTTCATCTCCGGCGTGTCGATGCTCGGCATCGGCCTGGGGGTGGCGGCGCTGATCATCGTGTTGTCGGTGATGAACGGCTTTCGCAAAGAGGTGCAGGACCGCATGCTCTCGGTGATCTCGCACGTCGAGATCACGTCGAGCGACGGCGCGGCCTTGCCCGACTGGCAGGCCACGGCGGCCAAGGCGCGCCTGAACCCGCAGGTGATCGGCGCGGCGCCCTTCGTCGCGTCGCAAGCGCTGATCGCGCGTGGCGACGAGTTGCGCGGCGCGATCGTGCGCGGCATCTCACCGCAAGACGAAGCGACCGTCACCGACATCGCCGCGCAACTGAAAGACACCGTGCTCGCGCGCCTCGTGCCGGGCGATTGGGGTGTCGTGCTCGGCATCGAACTCGCGCGCACGCTCGGTGTGCGGCAAGGCGACAAGGTGACCGTGATGGCACCGGGCGGGCAGGTCACACCCGCCGGTGTGGTACCGCGGCTGAAGCAGCTCACGGTCGTGGGCGTGTTCGACGCGGGGCATTACGAATACGACAGTACGCTCGCGCTGGTGCACGTCGACGACGCGGCGAAACTGTTCCGCGTCGAAGGCCCGACGGGCGTGCAATTGAAGCTGAAGGACCTGAACCAGGCGCGCGAAGTGTCGGCACAGCTCGCGCAAAGCCTCGGCCTGCAGGTGCAGGTGCGCGACTGGACCAGCACCAACCGCAACTGGTTCGCGGCCGTGCAGCTCGAGAAGCGCCTGATGTTCATCATCCTGACGCTGATCGTCGCGGTCGCCGCTTTCAACCTCGTCTCCACGCTCGTGATGACGGTGACCGACAAACGCGCCGACATCGCGATCCTGCGCACGCTCGGCGCGAGCCCGCGTTCGGTGATGGGCATCTTCATGGTGCAGGGCGCGCTTTCCGGCGTGATCGGCACGTTCGCCGGCGTGGCCTTCGGCCTGTTGATCGCGTTCAATGTCGGCGTGATCGTGCCGGCGATCGAGCGGCTGCTGAGCGTGAGCTTTCTGCCGAGCAGCGTCTACCTCATCAGCCGCATGCCGAGCGAGCCGCAGAGTGGCGACATCGTGCCCATCGTCGTGATCTCGCTCGTGCTCTCGTTCGTGGCCACGCTCTACCCGAGCTGGCGCGCGAGCCGCGTGCAGCCTGCCGAGGCGCTGCGTTATGAATGATGACCAGATCGTGATCCGGGCCGAGGGCCTGCACAAGCGTTTTCAGGAAGGCAGTGGCGCCGAAGCGCTCGACGTGACGGTGCTGCAAGGCGTGGACCTGACCGTGCGCAAAGGCGAGACGATCGCGATCGTCGGCGCCTCGGGTTCGGGCAAGAGCACGCTGCTGCACTTGATAGGCGGGCTCGAAGCGCCGAGCCAGGGCAGCGTGCAACTCGCGGGCCGAGACTTCGCGCAGATGGGCGCGGCCGAGCAGGGCGAGTGGCGCAACCAGCACCTCGGCTTCATCTACCAGTTTCACCACCTGCTGCCCGAGTTCACCGCGCTCGACAATGTGGCGATGCCGCTGCGCATTCGCCGCGCCGGCAAACCCGAGGCGCGTGCGCGAGCGCAAGAAGTGCTTGCGCAAGTGGGGCTGGCCGAGCGTGCGCGGCACCGGCCGGCGCAGCTCTCGGGCGGCGAGCGCCAGCGTGTCGCGATCGCCCGAGCCCTGGCCGGTGGCCCGGCGTGCGTGCTCGCCGACGAGCCCACCGGCAACCTCGACCGCGAGACCGCCGACGGCGTGTTTCAACTGATGCTCGACCTGGCGCGTGGCCAGGGCATGGCCTTCGTGCTGGTCACGCACGACGAGACGCTGGCGATGCGCTGCGACCGCGTTCTGCGGCTCAAGCTGGGCCGGTTGAGCGCTTGAGCCGCCGAGGGTCAGTCAGACGCGCACGCCATCCGCCGATACGGATACTCGATGCGCCGCATCTGCCCGGGTTGTCCAGGCTGCGGCCCTTCGATCCAGGCCAGCAGTTCGCTGCCCTTGCGGTCGTACGCCACACGCTGCGGAAAGTCGTGCTGCAGGTTCTCGAACACGACGCGGCTGTCTTCCAGCTTGACCGACAGGAACACTGTGGGCGCCTGCCCCGACGGCTGCACTTCGTAGGCGAGCTGCTCGCCGCGCTCACGCAACAGCACGAACTCGTGCGCCACGAGCTTGTCGCCGCGCACGGTGCGGCTGCTGCCGAGCATGCTGCCGGCGCGTGGCGCGCTCCATTGTTCTTCGACCACCCGCTCGGGCGTGTCGATCTTCCAGCAGCCTTGCAGCCAGGCCAGGCGCTGGATGCTAAGGGCCTGTGCCGCAGCGCCGAGGTGCACCGCAAGCAGGAGCGCTGAAAAGAACAAGCTGCGTCGGTGCGTCGAGCCCATCGTCTTCTCCTTCAGAAACGCGAACCCGGTTGTTTGAGGAACGCGATCTCTTCGGCGGTCGATTGGCGCCCGAGAATCGCATTGCGGTGCGGGAAGCGGCCGAAGCGCTGGACAACATCGTGATGGCGCTGCGCATAGTCGAACAGGTTGTGCAGTTCGGGCGCGCCGGCCACGAGGCGCGTGAACAGGCGCAGCGCTTCTTCCTGCATGACCAAACCTTCGGCGTGCTCGAAGGGCAGGTAGACGAACAGCCGCTGCACCGGCAGCAGGTTTTCGTCCTGGCGCGCACCGACCATCGCCATCGCGGCAGCCAGCGCGCGTTTGTCGCCAGCGAACGCACGCGGCGTGTCGCGAAAGCTGTTGCGTGTGAACTGGTCGAGCAACACGATCTGCGCGAGCGCGGTTTGCGGCTCGGCGGCCCAGGCTTCGAGCTCGCCACGCAAGGCCTGTTCGATCAGCGGGCCGAAGCGCTCGTTGATCTGGCGGTCGGTATCAACGCTCTTGCGGAACCAGAGCTCACGCACCGCGCCGTGTTCTGCGTCGCCTTTGGCGGCGAACCAGAAGTCGAGCACCGCCTGCGCGTTCGTGGTGTCAGTCAAGCTTGGCACCCGAGTCTTTCACCGCCTTCGCCCACACCGGCATTTGTTCGTTGAGGTAAGCGCCGAACTGCTCGCTGTTCAGGTAAGCGGGGTCGGCGCCTTGCGCTGTCATGCTCTTGCGCAGCTCGGGGTTCTCGAGTGCCTGCCTGAACGCGTCAGAGAGTCTGGCGACCACGTCTTTCGGTGTGCCGGCCGGCGCCATCACGCCGTAGAAACCGACCACGTCCATGCCCTTCACGCCGATCTCGGCGAAGGTCGGCACACCCGGCAGCGCGGCATTGCGCTCGCGCCCGGTGATGGCCAGCGCGCGCAGCTTGCCCTGCTTCACGTACTGCGACGCGAGCGGGATCGACTCGGCCATCATCTGCACCTGGCCCGCGAGCAGGTCGGTCAAGGCCGGTGCGCTGCCTCGGTACGGGATGTGCACGATGAAGGTGCCCGTCGCCTGCTTGAACATCTCGGGCACCAGGTGCGAGCTGCCGCCGTTGCCGGCCGAGCCGTAGTTCAGCTTGCCGGGCGACTTCTTCGCCATCGCCACCAGTTCCTGGACGCTGTTGACCGGCAGGCTGGTGTTGACGATCAAGGCCAGCGGCTGTTGCGCGGTGCGCGCGATCGGCACGAAGTCCTTCAGCGTCGAATACGTCAGCTTCGGGTAGATCGCCGGGTTGATCACCATCACGCCGGTGTTCGCGAGCATCAGCGTGTAGCCGTCGGCCGGCGACTTGGCGACAAAGTCGGCGCCGACCGTGCCGCCGGCGCCGGCCTTGTAGTCGATGACGATCGGCTGGCCGAGCACGGCCTGCAGCTTGTCGGCGAGCAGGCGGCCGTGGGTGTCGAGCGGGCCACCGGCGGTGAAGCCGACGATGATCTTGATCGGGCGATCGGGGAAGGCGGCCGAGGCGGGCGCCGCGATCGCGATCGTCGCCAGCGCGGCGATCAGGGCCCGTGTCGAACGGCGTGTCGGATGCATGTTCCGGTCTCCGGCAAAGTTCAGCTTCCGAGCTGGCGCCACAGGTAACTCATCTCCAGCGCCTGCACGTGCGCGCGCTGTTCGTTGTCGGCCGCGCCGCCGTGGCCACCTTCGATGTTCTCGAAGTACAGCACCTCGTGGCCGAGCGAGAGCAGCCGCGCCGCCATCTTGCGGGCATGGCCAGGGTGCACACGGTCGTCGCGCGTGGAAGTGGTGAACAGCACGCGCGGGTACTTCACGTCCTTGCGCAGGTTCTGGTAAGGGCTGTACTTCGAGATGTACTGCCACTCTTCGGGTTTGTCGGGGTCGCCGTATTCGGCCATCCACGACGCACCGGCCAGCAGCTTGTGATAACGCCGCATGTCGAGCAGCGGCACGCTGCAGACGACGGCGTTGAACAGATCGGGGCGCTGCGTGAACGTGGCGCCGACGAGCAGGCCGCCGTTGCTGCCGCCTTCAATGCCGAGGTGCTGCGGGCTCGTGATGCCACGCTGGATGAGGTCAAGTGCTACGGCGATGAAATCGTCGTAGCTGCGTTGTTTGTTTTCCTTCACCGCCGCCTGATGCCAGGCCGGGCCGAACTCGCCGCCGCCGCGGATGTTGGCCACCACGAGCACGCCGCCGCGCGCCAGCCATGCGCTGCCGAACGCGGCCGAATACCAGGGCTGCGTCGAGACCTCGAAGCCGCCGTAACCGTAGAGCAGCGTCGGCGCGCCGCCGGTCGCGGGCGACTGTGCGTTCAGCCCGCGCGGCCAGACCACGAAGTAGGGAATGCGCGTGCCGTCGGCACTGGTCGCGAACGACTGCTCGGCACGCATGCCGGTGGCGTCGAATGTCGGGGGCAAGGACTTGAGCACCGCGCGGGTGTCGCCGCCGGTCTGGCCGAGCGAGAGCGTGTCGGGGGTGAGGAAGTCGCTGTAGGTCAGCAGGTAGGACTCGGCCAGTGCGTCGTCGGAAAGCATCGGATCAAACAGGCCGCTCACGCCGATCGTGCCGGGGAAGGGCGCTGCGACCTCGCGGCGTTTGAAGCCCTCGGGCGTGCGCTGCCACTCTTCGAGCTTGCTCGCCACGTTGTCGAGCACGTCGACGAGCACGTGGCTGCGGGTGAGCGCGAAGCCGGCGAGCGAGCGCGTGGCGGTGGGTTCGAACAGCACGTCGAAGCGGCGTTCGCCACGCTGGTAGGCCGCCGCGTCGATGGCCAGCAGCGAGCCGCGCGGGTGCTTGCGCGCGGGCGTGATGAGGTCGCTGCGCAGCTCCAGCATCAGCGTGTCGGCAGGCGCGCCGGCGCTGTTCCAGAACGTGACCGAGGCGTCGTCGGGCACGTCCATCGGCAGGAGCTTCGTGCCCTGCACAACGAAGCGCTTCGAGTTGTAGAAGTCGATGCTGCGCGCGACGATCGTGCGCTCGTGCCCGGGCGTGGTGTCGACCGAGGCGCGCACCGCCACGTCGGCCTTTTCGCCTTCGAACACCGTTACCGCTTCAGCCAGCGGTGTGCCGCGCTTCCAGCGTTTGATGACGCGTGGGTAGCCCGAGTCGGTCATCGAACCCGGGCCGAAATCGGTGCCGACGAAGAGCGTGTCGGCGTCGATCCAGTCGATGTCGGACTTGGCCTCGGGCAAGACGAAGCCGTCTTTCACGAAGGCTTTCGTCACGGTGTCGAACTCGCGCACCACGTTCGCATCGGCGCCACCACGCGACAGCATCACGAGGCAAAGCCGGTGCGAGGGCGCCAGGCCGACCGCACCGCCCCAGACCCAGTTTTCGCCTTCGGCCGCGCCCAGCGCGTCGAGGTCGAGCACGGTTTCCCAGGCCGGTTCGGGCTTGCGGTATTCCGCCAGGCTGGTGCGGCGCCACAGGCCGCGTTTGTGGGTTTCGTCTTGCCACAGGTTGTAGAAATGCTCACCGCGCCTCGAGATGTAGGGGATGCGCTCCTTCGAGTTCAGCACCTGCAGCAGCCGTTCGCGCGTCGGCGTGTACTCGGGGCGCGCCATCAGTACTTTCTGCGACTCGGCGTTGCGCTCGCGCACCCAGGCGAGCGCGGCCTCGCCTTGCACGTCTTCGAGCCAGAGAAAAGGATCGACGGGTTCGGTCTGCGCTTCGGTCATGGTGCCTGCCTCGCCGGCCATCAGGCCAGCAGCGATTGGGTTTCGGGGTGGCGCTGCATGTAGCTGCGGGCGTAGGAACACAGCGGGTTCACCTTGAGCCCGTTGGCGCTCGCATGCGCGAGCACGGCCTGCATCAGCGCGCCGGCGATGCCGCGGCCACCGAGCTCGGGGGCCACTTCGGTGTGGGTGATGGCGAGCACGCCATCGTGCAGGCGGTATTCGGCCACGGAGCGGTGGCCATCGACGACGGTCAGAAAGCGGCTCTGCTCGGGCTGGTGTTCGATCTGGAGGTTCATCGCGGCGGCGGGAGTGGGCATGCGCCGATTGTCGGTCAGCGCCCCGCGCCACGCTTCAAGCGGGGTTCAGGCCGGGTTCAGGCGGACGGGCGTGATCTCGACGCTCTGTTTCCCGTCGCCGATCCAGGCCGTGCCGTCCTGCACGCTGATCTGCAGCTGCATGCCGCGCTGCGCCAGCGTGGCCAGCGCCTGGCTCTGCGGTGCTTCGATCTGCCAGGCTTCGATGTTGTTCGCGCGGCTCACCTTGTTGGCGATGCCGGCCCACCAGATCGGCGTGCTGTGGCTGAAGCTGTACACGCTCACGCGTTCGGCCCGGCCGCTGGCTTTCAGCAGGCGCTTGTCGTCCGGCTGGCCGACCTCGACCCAGTGCACGATCTGGCCGGTCAGGTCCTTGTGCAGCAGCGCCGGTTCGTCGTTGTCCCACAGGTCCTTGGCGAATTCGAGCGTGCCGTTCAGCGTGTCGGCCGGCAACTGCAGCGCGAGCGCCAGCAGCCGGATCATCATGCGTTCGTCGGTCTCCGACGGGTGGCGCGCGATCGTGACCGCATGGTCGACGTAGACGCTGCGATCCATGTCGGCGATCTGCAGACTGGCTTTGTAGATGGTGGCCTTGATTGCCATGGAGCGCCCGACGGAAAGCGGCGATTAGACCAGAGGCAAGGTGCTGCCTTGGCACTCGCGAGACAATCGGGGCATCGACTTTGTCTGAAGGCCTGTTCCATGAGCATGAAAAAAACCGATCTCGTCCGCAACCTCGCCGCTCGCCTGGAGGGCCAGATGAAGGGCGCCGGCGTGCCGGGCCGCTTCGGCCAGGGCGCTGGGGGCGTGGCCGACAAGCGCGAACAGCGCCGCATCGATTCGGCCGCCGGGCTGGTGCCGTTCGCCTGCAAGCTGCCGGCCGAATTGGTCAAGCGCTTGAATGAACGCGCTGCCGGGCACGAAGGCGGGGTGAACGCGCTGGTGACCGAGGCGCTGCAGAAATCGCTGGCCTGAAGGAGCACGACATGGCGGCGACCGACTTCGACCTCTTCGTCATCGGCGCCGGCAGCGGCGGTGTGCGCGCAGCGCGCATGGCGGCGCAGCGCGGCGCGCGTGTGGCCGTGGCCGAAGACGCGCCGCTCGGCGGCACCTGCGTGAACCTCGGCTGCATTCCGAAGAAGCTCTACAGCTACGCAGCGCACTACGCCGAAGCCTTCGAAGAGTCGCACGGCTTCGGCTGGTCGAACGACGCGGCGCCGAGCTTCGACTGGGCCGTGCTCAAGGCCAACCGCGCGCGCGAGATCGGCCGCTTGAACAGCATCTACGGCAGGCTGTTGACGGACGCGGGTGCGACGGTGCTGACGGCACGCGCGCACGTGATCGGCGCGAACGCGGTCGAGGTGGGCGGGCGTGTCTACACGGCCACGAACATTCTTGTGGCGACCGGCGGCCGGCCCGTGGTGCCGGCCTTGCCCGGCGCCGAATTCGCGATCACGTCGAACGAGATTTTCGACCTGCCGGTGTTCCCGAAACGGCTGGTGGTGGTCGGCGGTGGTTACATCGCCTGCGAGTTCGCGTCGATCTTTCGCGGCCTGGGCGCGCAGGTCACGCAGCTCTACCGCGGCGAGCAGGTGCTGCGCGGCTTCGATGCCGACGTGCGCAATTTCGTCGCCGCCGAGATGCGCAAGAAGGGCGTGGACCTGCGCACCGGCGCCGATGTCGAGCGCATCGAACGTGGTGCGGATGGGTTGCAAGTGCACCTGCGTGACGGTGCGGTCATCACTGCCGACAGCGTGCTCTACGCCACCGGCCGCCAACCCAACACGGCCGGCCTCGGGTTGCAGGAACTCGGTGTGGCACTGAGCCCCGAAGGCGCGGTGATCGTCGACGAGCACTACGCCACCAACCTGCCCACCCTCCACGCACTTGGCGACGTGATCGATCGCATCCAGCTCACGCCTGTTGCTTTGGCCGAGGCGATGACCTTGGTCGACCGCCTGTTCGGCAGCGGGCAACGCTCGGTCGACTACGAACTGATCCCGACCGCCGTGTTCACGCACCCGAGCATCGGCACGGTCGGGTTGACCGAGCACGAAGCGCGGGCCAGGTTCGGCAAGGTCCGCATCTACCGCAGCGATTTCAAGGCGCTCAAGCACACGCTTTCGGGCAACACCGAACGCACGCTGATGAAGCTCGTGGTCGACGATGCGAGCGACCGCGTCGTCGGCCTGCACATGGTCGGCGCCGATGCCGGGGAAATCGTCCAGGGTTTTGCCGTGGCGATGAAAGCCGGCGCGACCAAGGCGGTGTTCGATTCGACGATCGGCATTCACCCCACCGCTGCCGAAGAATTCGTGACGATGCGCGACGCGGTGGCATGATTCGCGGCTGCCCAACCTCCTGCTTTTGACCATGTCGCATCCGACCCTGAAACGTGCCTTGCTGGTCGCGGCACTGCTCGTCGCCGCCACTGGGCACGCCGCCGACAAACCCAAAGAGTCGATCTTCGGCAAGGGCAAGGCCAGCGGCCCGACGCTCACGCGCGAGCAACTGCGCCAGTGCCTGTCGCAGCAGGCGCAGGTGAAGGAGCAGGACGCCGAACTGGTGAAGCTGCAGACGGCGCTCACCACCGACAAGGCCGCCATCGTGCGTTCGGGCGAGCTGCTCAAGGAGCAGGGCGCGGCGCTCGACCTCACCAAGCCCGAGGCGGTGGCGGCCTACAACGAGCTGGTGCTGGCGCGCGACAAGGCGATCGACGAGCTGCAGGCGCGTGGCGCGCAGTTCAACACCCGCGTCGGCGAGACCCAGGCCCAGCGCGAAGCCCTGGCCCGAAGCTGCGACGGCCGCAGCTACAACGAAATCGACGAGATCGCGATCCAGAAGGGCAAGTGACGGGCGGCGCCCGGGCGATCGACCCGAGGCCCTAACATGGCGGCCTCTCCGACCCCGAGACCGACCATGCCGATTGCCACAAGCAACCCCCTTCTGCAGACCTGGAACACCTCTTACGGCCTGCCGCCCTTCGCCGACGTGAAGCCCGAGTTGTTCGAGCCGGCGTTCGAAGCCGCACTCGAAGAACACCGCGCCGAGATCGACGCGATCGGCTGCAACCCGCAGCCGCCGCACTTCGACAACACGATCGCCGCGCTCGACCGCAGCGGCCGCCTGCTCGACCGCATCGAGGGCCTGTTCCACAACCTCACGTCGAGCGAAACCTCGCCCGCGCTGCAAGCGGTGCAGAGGCGCATGGCACCGCTGCTGGCGGCGCATTCGAGTGCGATCTCGATGCACGCCGCGCTGTTCGAGCGCATCGACGCGTTGTTCGAAGAGCGCGCGATCCTCGGCCTCACACCCGAACAGTTGCGCGTGCTGGAACGCTTCCACTCCGACTTCGTGCGTGCCGGTGCGCGGCTCGCGCCGCCGCAGCAAAAACGCTATGCACAGATCATGTCGCGGCTGGCCGAGCTGACCACCCGCTTCGGGCAGAACGTGCTGGCCGACGAGTCGGCGTTTCAGCTCGTGCTGCGCACACCGGCCGACCGCGCCGGGCTGCCCGATTTCGTGGTCGCCGCGGCGCGCCAGGCGGCCGCCGAGCGGGGCATCGCAGACGCGCTGGTGATCACGCTCTCACGTTCGCACATCGTGCCCTTCCTGACCTTCTCGGAGCGCCGCGACCTGCGCGAACAAGCCTGGCGCGCGTGGACCGCGCGCGGCGAGCACGAAGGCGAGCACGACAACCGCACGGTGGCGCGCGAGATCCTCGCGCTGCGCAACGAGCAGGCGCGTTTGCAGGGCTTCGCGAGTTATGCCGACTACGCGCTGGCCGACACCATGGCCGGGCGCCATTCGAATGTGGCCGCGCTGCTCACGCAGGTGTGGGAGCCGGCCAAGGCACGGGCCGAAGAGGAGCGCGAAGCGCTCGAAGCGATGGCCTTGTCGCGCGGCGAGCAGATCAGGCTCGAAGCCTGGGACTGGCGCTATTACAGCGAAAAAGTGCGCCAGGTGCGCTACGACCTCGACGAAGCCACGGTCAAGCCCTACTTCCCGCTCACGCGCATGGTCGAGGCCGCGTTCGATTGCGCCGAGCGCCTGTTCGGCGTGCGTTTCGTCGAGCAGCCCGCGGTCAAGGCCTATCACCCCGACGTGAAGGTCTATGAAGTGCGCAGCGCCGCCGGCGGCCTGATCGGTGTGTTCCTGCACGACAACTTCGCGCGCGCCAGCAAACGCAGCGGCGCGTGGATGAGCTCGTTCCGCAACCAGTCGCGCAATGGCGGCAAGGGCGCTGCGGCGGTGACGCCGGTCGTCGTCAACAACAACAACTTCGCCAAGGGCGCACCGGGCGAACCCACGCTGCTGAGCTTCGACGACGCGACCACGCTGTTCCACGAGTTCGGGCACGGCCTGCACGGCCTGTTGTCCAACGTGACCTACGAGCGCCTGTCGGGCACGAGCGTGCTGCGCGACTTCGTCGAGCTGCCGTCGCAGTTGTTCGAACACTGGTTGAGCGAACCCGAGGTGCTCAAGCGCCACGCGCGCCATTACCTCACCGACGAGCCGATCCCCGATGCGTTGATCAAGAAGCTGCACGACGCGCGCCTGTTCAACCAGGGTTACGAGACGGTGCGTTACACCGCCTCGGCGCTGGTCGACCTGGCGGCGCACGCGCTCACCTCGGAGCACGCACCCGAGGTGGTCGACTTCGAGCGGGCCGAGCTCGAGCGCATCGGCGCGCCGGCGGTGGTCGGCATGAACCACCGGCTGACGCATTTTCAGCACCTGTTCGCGGGCTCGGGTTATGCGGCCCAGTACTACGTGTACCTCTGGGCCGAGGTGCTGGAGGCCGACGGCTTCGACGCCTTCGTCGAAGCCGGCAGTGCCTTCGACCCTGCCGTGGCCGAGCGTTTGCGCAGCTTCATCTATTCGTCGGGCAACTCGCTCGAACCGTCCGAGGCCTACCGCTCGTTTCGCGGCCGCGCGCCGACCGCGCTGCCGATGCTCAAGCAGCGCGGTCTGGCGCCGCAGGGGCTTTGAGCGCCGGCAGGTCGGCCGGGAACAAACGTTCGAGCGCGTCGAGAAAGGGCTTGAACTTGATCGGCTTGGTCCAGTAGTCGTCGAAGCCGCTGGCCAGGCCGCGTGCGATGTCGTCGGGCATCGCATTGGCCGACAGCGCGATGCAAGGCGTGGCGGCAGTCTCGGGCCGCGCGCGCAGTCGGCGCAGCACTTCAAAGCCGTCGAAGTCGGGCA
>JANYFX010000143.1 GCA_025359585.1 Rhizobacter sp.
CCAGGCTCTTGTCTCCATCTCTCCTGTTGTTAAATAGCTTTCAAGACCAAGGAGGTCGTACCCTGCCTTAATGAGTATATTCACTCCATTATCATGCGCGCCGAGCTCGCTTCGCATCATTTCTTTTTCTTCACCTTCAAATTCCTTGAGCTCATCTTCTATTTTGGCATCCACGACAACGTACTTTGCGCCGATACTTTTAAAGTAGTCAGTCAGTTTTGTAAAACGAATATCACCCATCTCGTCCAAATTTTTACCTCCATGCTGCTTGTTGAGAACATAGAGAAACGGCTTCATGGTAATGAGGTGAAGTTCGCGAACAAGTTTTGCTTCTTCGATAGTAAAAGAAAGTGAGTTCGCGAGTTTTTCGGCTTCGAGAGTTTCTTTTAGTTTAAGGAGGAGCTCTTTTAATTTGACAGCATCTTTATCTCCACGCTTTACGTCACGTTCGATAGTCCCTGTTCTTTTTTCTACTGTCTGCATGTCAGCTAAGATGAGCTCCATATTGATGATCTCTATATCACGAAGCGGATCAACTGTCCCTTCTACGTGTATGAGGTCAGCATTTTCGTAGATACGTACTACTTCTGCGATGGCGTCAGTCTCTCTGATGTGAGAAAGAAAAGCATTTCCGAGCCCTTCACCCTTTGAGGCACCTTTGACGAGTCCTGCAATATCGACGAATTCTACGATAGCGGGAATGATTTTTTTAGAGTTTGAAAGTTTTGAGAGGACTTCAAGACGGGCGTCCGGCACAACAACGACACCTACCGATGGGTCGATAGTACAAAAAGGATAATTGTCCGCAGGGACGGACTTATTAGTGATTGCATTAAAAAGTGTGCTCTTGCCAACATTTGGCAATCCGACAATTCCGATGGAGAGTGACATAATTGTGTTATTTTACCACATCTGCGTTCTTAGTTCACCTTGAGCTTACTATCCTCTTGATAAAACTATATTTATATTCTTGGTAAAGCAAGGAATACTTTTTGAATAAGGAATCGCTGCATATTTTACCTAGTTATTTTTAGCTCTTTATAAAGTGCATACATTATCCACAGAATGTATAGTTGACTTTACATTTGGCATAGACTATTCTGATAAAGATAGTGTAAAGTTAACTTTACACTTTGTTATATTTGTTACTAATAATTAAAAAATAAAGTATGAATAAAAAGTTAATATGTGTCGGAATTAGTTCGCTGGTGCTTACCTCATCCCTTTTTGCGATGGAAATGAAAAAAGAGGGATCAATGGTGCAAGACTCTATGATGAAAAAAGATAGCATGATGATAAATACTTCTATGGAGACTTCAGCAAATCTTATGATGAGTTCACGTGGAAGTAAAGTTGTTGACCTCCAGACTTTTCTTGAGTCTAAAGGATATCTTACTCTTCCAGAAGGAGTAGCTAAAGGTTATTTTGGTAATCTTACTAAAATGGCACTGATGAAGTATCAAGCAGAAGTTGGACTCCCTTCAACAGGATTTTTTGGACCACTCACAAGAGCAAAATGGATGTCTATGGGTAACGGAGGCATGATGACAAATAATAATGGCAGTATGATGAAGGAGGATATGATGATGAAAGATGACGGAGTCATGGTAGGCGGCTCTCTCATGATCGCTAGTCGTGATATTGTCGATAATGCTGTACTTGCAAATAATGTGACCACCGTTGTTGCAGCTGTCAAAGCCGCAGGCCTTGTTGATACACTCAAGAGTAAAGGACCGTTCACTGTCTTTGCCCCAAACAACAGTGCTTTCGCAGCGCTCCCATCTGGAACCGTCGAGTCACTTCTTCTTCCAGAAAATAAGGGTAAACTTACTGATATACTTACCTATCATGTTGTAGCAGGAGCTTACAAAGTGAAAGATCTTTATGATGGTGAAGTGCTTACAACCGTGAATGGCAAGAAACTTACTATCACAAAGGTAGATGGTAAGGTGATGATCAATGGTTCTACAATGATTGAAACACCGAATGTTATTTCTTCAAACGGTGTAACTCACGTCATAAATAAGGTCCTTCTCCCGTAGTTCTACCTCCTTTGAATCTTTATGTAAAAACACTGGAGTTTTTCCAGTGTTTTTACATAAATTGTCAAGAGTTCCGCTGTGTGCTTTAATTACCCTACCTCTCGACAGAGAAAAGATATGAATAAAAAAATATTTAATAATCATATACAAAAAGAAAGACAAGCCAAAGGCTTTACTCAAGAGCAGCTCGCAGAGCTCGTGGGAGTTTCAAGACAGACCATCATTTCTATTGAGAAAGGTAATTATGTACCGAGTCTTGAGCTTGCTTTTTCTTTTGCCCATGTCTTTAAGGCAAGCGTCGAGAAATTATTTTTTATCTCTAAGAACGTGTAGTCATTACCAATAGATTTACTCTTTATGAAAATAATCAATCGAAAAACTGTGTACCTCGAATCTGTACTTCTTGCTCTTATGAGCGTCTTCCTACTTCTCCTTGTGAACCCCCTCCACATAATGATGAAGCTGATGCTTTCTGTGGGAGTTATCACAAGTCTTATTACCCTCTATATAGTCAAATTTTTGATTATTTGGCGCGAG
>JANYFX010000370.1 GCA_025359585.1 Rhizobacter sp.
CGCGCGGGGTGGGCAAGGGGCGCGCGCCGGGCGTGTTCGCGGGCTGAGCGGTGTAAGGCGAGGCGCTGCGCCGCGACCAATCGACAGCTCGCGCGCCTGCGGCTATCGTCAAACCGAAACGAAGGAAGCGTATGGACACCACTGCAAGCGCGCCAGCCGAGCCGATGCCGCTGCCCGACCCGCGGGCCGATGCGAAAGCCGCGCGGCGTTTCTACCGCCACCGCCTGCCGGTGCGGCTCATGCACTGGATCAACGTGCTGTGCCTGAGCATCCTGCTGATGAGCGGCCTGACGATCTTCAACGCGCACCCGGCGCTCTACTGGGGCCGCGACTCCACCTTCGACAAACCCTGGCTGCTGATCGGCGCCGTGCCGATGCCCGGCGGGGGTGTGGTCGGCGTCACCCGCGTGGCCGGCCACGAGTTCGTGACCCACGGTGTGCTCGGCGTCTCGAAGGCCGGGCCGGCCGGCGAATGGACGACGCGCGCCTTCCCGGCCTGGGCCACGCTGCCGAGTCCGCAGTGGTTGTCGATGGGCCGGCACTGGCACTTCTTCTTCGCCTGGCTGTTCGTGATCAACGGCGTGGCCTATGTGCTCTACGGCTTGTTCAGTGGCCACTTGCGGCGCGACATGCTGCCCACGCGCGCCGAGCTCGCGAACATCGGTCGCTCGATCAAGGACCACCTGCTGTTCCGCCACCCGACCGGCGAAGCGGCCAAGCGCTACAACGTGCTGCAGAACCTGGCCTACCTCGTGGTGATCTTCGGCCTGCTGCCGCTCGTGATCGTGGCCGGCATGGCGATGTCGCCCAGGCTCGACGCGGTCTGGCCGGGCTGGATCGACCTGCTCGGCGGTCGGCAGTCGGCGCGCACGCTGCACTTTCTGGCGGCGACCGGTTTGCTGCTGTTCGTGCTCGTGCACGTGTTCGAGGTGATCATCGGCGGCGTGTGGAGTCAGCTGCGGTCGATGGTGACCGGCTGGTACACGGTGCCCGCCGACAAGGAGGCGACATGAGCATCTCGAAAAAGCCCATCGCGAGTGGCCACCGCGCCGGCACGAGCCGCCGCACCGCGCTGCGCACGGCGCTCGCATCGGTCGGCACGCTTTCGCTCGCGGGCTGCGACAAGCTCTCGAACACTCAAGGCTTCGTCGATGTGCTCAAGAGCGCGCAGCACCTGAGCCACGCCGCGCAGCGCGCGGTGGCCGGCCGCCAGGCGCTGGCGCAAGAGTTCAGCCAGGCCGACGTGGCTGCGCATTTCAAGGCCAACGGCACGCTCGTGCCCCGCGACGCCGAGTACCAGGCTTTGCAGAAGGGCGGCTTCAGCGAGTGGAAACTGCAGGTCGGCGGCCTGGTCGAAAAGCCGGCGGCGTTCACGCTCGCCGAGCTGCGCGCGATGCCCTCGCGCACCCAGATCACGCGCCACGACTGCGTCGAAGGCTGGAGCTCGATCGGCAAGTGGAAGGGTGTGCAGCTCAGCCATGTGCTCGAACAGGTCAAGCCGCTGCCGAGCGCGAAGTACGTGGTGTTCCGCTGCGCCGACTCGATGGACGGCCCGTCGCTCGACGGGCGCGACTCGACCTACTACGAAAGCGTCGACCTCGACGACGCGTACCACGCGCAAACCGTGCTCGCTTACGAGCTCAACGACCAGGCCCTGCCGGTCAACAACGGCGCGCCGCTGCGCGCCCGCATCGAGCGCCAGCTCGGCTACAAACACGCCAAGTATTTGATGCGGATCGAGCTCGTCGAATCGTTCGAAAAAATCCGCGGCGGTTACGGCGGGTACTGGGAAGACAACGGCTACGAGTGGTACGCGGGCATCTGAGGCTCATCCGATACTCGGTCGCTGTAAGCTGCGACGCAGCGGGACCGACTGATGCGCTGGGCCTGCCAGTTGCAGGCCGAACCCGCCGAGGAGCTCGAATGCGCCACAACACCCGATCGATCCGTTCGTTCATCACCGCCGTGGGCCTGGGCCTGGCTGCACTGGCCAGCCTTGCCGGCGAGTTGCCTTTCGACAAGGCCAGGTTCGACGCCGAGCTCGCGCAGGGCAAGCCGGTGATCGTCGACTTCGCGGCCGACTGGTGCCCGACCTGCCGCGCGCAGAAGCCGATCGTCGACGGCCTGCTGAAGGAAGACAGGCTCAAACCCGTGACGCTCTTCGTGGCGAACTACGACACCGAGGTCGCGCTGAAGAAACAGCTTGGCGTGACCCAACAAAGCACCTTCGTCGTCTTCAAGGCCGGCAAGGAAGTGGGCCGCTCGACCGGGCAGACGCAAAAGCAGGCCATCGCCGCGTTGTTCGACAAGGCGCTTTGAAACGGCCGTGAAGACGGGTGCGCCGAGGCGGTGATGGACTTCGGCCCCGGCAGCTTCCTGCTCGGCTATGTGGCCGGCGTGTTGTCTACGCTGTCGCCGTGCGTGCTGCCGCTGCTGCCGATCCTGATCGCCACCGCGCTTGCGCAGCACCGCTTCGGCCCGCTCGCGCTGGCCGGTGGGTTGACTCTCTCGTTCGCCGTGGTCGGCCTCTTCATCGCCACGATCGGTGCCGCCCTTGGGCTCGACCCCGCGCTGCTGCGCCAGGGCGCGGCGCTGCTGCTCGTGGGCTTCGGCCTCGTGCTGCTCGTGCCGGCCTTGCAGGCGCGTTTCGCCGTGGCCACCGCGGGCCTCGGCGCCTCGGGCGACGGCGTGCTCGCGCGGCTCTCGGGCAAGGGCTGGGTCGGGCAGTTCATGGTCGGCCTGGTGCTCGGGCTGGTCTGGAGCCCCTGCGTCGGGCCGACGCTCGGCGCCGCGACCACGCTCGCCGCGCAAGGCAGCCACTTGGGCCAGATCGGCTTTCTGATGCTGCTCTTCGGCCTGGGCGCGGGCACGCCACTGCTGCTGATCGGCACGCTCTCGCGCGAGGCGACGATGCGGATGCGCGGCAAGATTGCGGCCACCGGGCGGAGTGGCAAGTGGCTGCTCGGTGCGGTGCTCGTGCTGATGGGCCTGATGATCCTCACCGGCACCGACAAGGCCTTCGAAGCCTGGGTGCTCGATCACTCGCCGCCGTGGCTGACCGAATTGACGACGCGCTACTGAAGAAGCGCGTTGGCTGCGGCGTCAGCGCCGCTTGCCGCCACCCAGAATGCTGCCCAGCACGCCGCGGATGATCTCGCGGCCGACACTCGAGCCGATGCTGCGCACCGCCGAACGCGCCGCCGCTTCGGCCAGGCCTTCGTGCTTGCCGCCGCGCGGGCCGGTGCTGCCGAAGAGCACGTCTTTCAGGCCACCGAACATGCCACCGCCTGCGTCGGCCGGCTGGCCGGCGGTGGGGGTGGGCATCGGGCTGGTGGTCGTGCTGCCGCCGGTTGGCGCCGGTGACGCACCCGGGCTCGCGGCCGCGCGGCCCTTGATCTTTTCGTAGGCCGACTCGCGGTCGACGGCCTTCTCGTACACACCGGCGACCAGCGAGCCATCGATCAGCGCCTTGCGCTGCTCGGGCGTGATCGGCCCGATCTGGCTGCCGGGCGGGATCACGAACACGCGCTGCGTGATGCTCGGTCGGCCTTTCTCGTCGAGCATGCTGACCAGCGCTTCGCCGACCGCCAGTTCGGTGATCGCGGTCTCGATGTCGAGCCCCGGGTTCGGGCGCATCGTGCTCGCCGCCGCCTTCACCGCCTTCTGGTCGCGCGGCGTGAACGCGCGCAGCGCGTGCTGCACGCGGTTGCCGAGCTGGGCCAGCACGGTGTCGGGAATGTCGAGCGGGTTCTGCGTCACGAAGTACACACCCACGCCCTTGCTGCGCACCAGGCGCACGACGAGCTCGATGCGCTCGACCAGCGCGGTCGGCGCTTCCTTGAACAGCAGGTGCGCTTCGTCGAAGAAGAACACGAGCTTGGGCTGGTCGAGGTCGCCGACTTCGGGCAATTGCTCGAACAGTTCGGAGAGCATCCACAGCAGGAAGGTCGCGTACAGGCGCGGGCTGTTCATCAGCTGGTCGGCAGCCAGGATGTTGATCACGCCCTTGCCGTCGCTCGTCTGCATGAAGTCGGCGATGTTGAGCATCGGCTCGCCGAAGAAGCGGTCGCCGCCTTGCTCGTCGATCTGCAACACGCCACGCTGGATCGCGCCGATGCTGGCGGCGCTGACGTTGCCGTATTCGGTCGTGAACTGAGCTGCGTTGTCGCCCACGTACTGCAGCATCGCGCGCAGGTCTTTCAGGTCGAGCAGCAGCAGGCCGTTGTCGTCGGCGATCTTGAAGACGAGCTGCAGCACGCCTTGCTGGGTTTCGTTGAGCGCGAGCATGCGGGCCAGCAGCAACGGGCCCATGTCGCTGACGGTGGCGCGCACCGGGTGGCCCTGGGCGCCCTTGTCGCTCGCGAACACGTCCCACAGGGTGGCAGGGCAGGCGGCCGAGGGCGAAGGCTCGATGCCGCGTTCCTTCAGGATCGCGGCCAGCTTCGGGCTGACCTTGCCGGCCTGCGTGATGCCGGTCAGGTCACCTTTCACATCGGCCATGAAGACCGGCACGCCGCGCTGGCTGAAGCTTTCGGCGAGCGTCTGCAGCGTGATGGTCTTGCCGGTGCCGGTGGCGCCGGTGATCAGCCCGTGGCGGTTGGCCAGTGCGGGGAGCAGAAAACACTCCACGGTTTCCTTGTCGGAGACGACGCGTTTGGCGATCAGGATGGGCTCGGCCATGGTGTGCTGCTTCTGGCGATCAGGGGAGCCCAGTTTACTGTCGGCTTGGCGTTGACAGTCGCGCCATCGGCGGTGATCCTCTCGGCAACGCTGGCGCAGGATGCCGGCGATCAGGGGGCTTCCATGTTCGACTTCGCGCGCCGCCGGGCGCTGCTACTCCTGTCGTGGGGGCTCGTGTCGCTCACGGCACCGGCCTGGGCCGATCCGGTGCTCGACTGGTCATCGACCGTCGACAGTGCCACCGCCAAGCTGCCGGGGGCGCGCGGCGACCGCGCCCGTGCGATCGCTTGGCTGGCCGCGTTCAACGCGCTCAATGCCATTGATCCGCGTTACCGCCCGTACGAGCCTGCGCCCGCTGCTGTCGCGTCCGGTGGCATCGCACCGGCACCGACTGCGGCATTGGCCGCTGCGCTCTACACGGCGCTGGCGGTCGAGCCCGAGGTCGACCAGGCGCTGCTGCTGCGCAACTACCGCGACACGCTCGCCGCCGTGAAAGCCGCGCCCGAGCGCGACGCCGGCGTGGCGCTCGGCAGCCGCGCGGCCACGCTGTTGCTCGCGGCACGCGCCGGTGACCGGCTCGGCCGTGTCGATTCGGTGCTGAAGGAGCCGGGGCCGGGCGCCTACGTGAAGCCGGGCTACGCGAAGATGGGCACGTCGGTCACGCTCGGTGGCCTGGCACCGTTCGGTGTGCGCTCGGTGCAGGCCTTCGACCCCGGCCCGCCACCGGCGACCGGCAGCGAAGCGGCAGCACGCGACATTGCCGAAGTGCGCGCGCTCGGCGCCGTGCAGAGCACGACGCGCAGTGCCGACCAGACTGCCGCTGCGCTGTTCTGGAATTCCGGGGACCCGGCCGACTACGCGGCTGTGGTCACCCCGGTGCTCGACGCACGCAAGCTCGACGCGCTCGGCACCGCGCGCGTGCTGGCGCTCGACGCACTGATCAGCGTCGACACCGGCATCGTGATCGTGCTGCTGAAAGATCGCTATCAGCACTGGCGGCCCGAAACGGCCATCGCCGGGCCGTTTGCCGCGCCGGCCGACCGCGAGGCGGGCTGGCAATCGCTGGTGCGCGTGCCAAGCAGTCCGGACTACCCGTCGGGCGGGGGCAGCGGCGCGGGCGCGCTCGAAGTGGTGCTGCCGCGCCTGATGGGCGCCACGGGGCCGCTGGAGTGGCGCAACTCGCAGACCCAGCAGACCCGCCGCTGGCCCGATGCCGCCGCGTTGGGGACCGAGTTCGCTTCGGCGCGCGTCTGGGCCGGCGTGCATTTCCGCAGCGCGGTCGATGCCGGGCGAAAGGTCGGGCGCGGCGTTGCGACCGAGATCCTCGACCGGCAGTTGCTTCCGCGCTGAAGGGCGCACCACGCGCGGCCCGTAAAATCACGGTTCCGCAAAATCGAGCACAGCGGCCGAAAGGCCGCCACCAACGGCATGGCAGGTCATTCCAAGTGGGCCAATATCCAGCACCGCAAAGGTCGCCAGGACGAAAAACGAGGCAAGGTCTGGACCCGCGTCATCCGTGAAATCACCGTGGCGGCGCGCCAGGGCGGCGGTGACCTGGCGATGAACCCGCGCCTGCGGCTGGCGGTCGAGAAGGCCAAGGCCGCGAACATGCCGGCCGACACCGTCAAGAAGAACATCGACAAGGCGACCGGCAACCTCGAAGGCGTGAGCTACGAAGAGATCCGCTACGAAGGCTACGGCATCGGCGGTGCCGCGATCATCGTCGACTGCATGACCGACAACCGCGTGCGCACCGTGGCCGAAGTGCGCCACGCCTTCAGCAAGTACGGCGGCAACATGGGCACCGAAGGTTCGGTCGCGTTCCAGTTCAAGCACTGCGGGCAGTTCGTGTTCGCGCCGGGCACCAGCGAAGACAAGGTGATGGAAGTGGCGCTCGAAGCCGGCGCCGACGACGTGATCAGCGACGACGACGGCGCGATCGAGGTGCTGTGCGCGCCGCCGCAGTTCGAAGCGGTGAAGGCTGCGCTCGAAGCGGCGGGGCTGAAGCCCGATGTGGCCGAAGTGACGATGCGGGCCGAGAACAGCATCGAACTCACCGGCGAAGACGCGCTGCGCATGCAGAAACTGCTCGACGTGATCGAAGACCTCGACGACACGCAGGACGTGTATCACAACGCCGAGATGAGCGCGGAATGAAGGTTCTCGTCATCGGCAGCGGCGGGCGTGAACACGCGCTGGCGTGGAAGCTCGTGCAGTCGCCCAAGGTGCAGAAGGTGTTCGTGGCGCCCGGCAACGGCGGCACGGCGGCCGATGTGCGCCTGGAAAACGTCGCCATCACCGACCACGCGGCCCTCGCCGACTTCGCACTCGCCGAGAAGATAGCGCTCACCGTCGTCGGCCCCGAAGCGCCGCTGGCGGCAGGCATCGTCGACCTGTTCCGTGCCCGCGGCCTGCGTGTGTTCGGGCCGACCAAGGCCGCGGCGCAACTCGAAAGCTCGAAGGCCTTCGCCAAGGAATTCATGCAGCGCCACGGCATTCCGACCGCCGCGTTCGCGAGCTTCACCGACGCAACGGCGGCCCACGCCCACGTCGATGCGAAGGGCGCGCCCATCGTCATCAAGGCCGACGGCCTCGCCGCGGGCAAGGGCGTGGTCGTCGCGATGACGCTGGCGCAGGCCCACGAAGCGATCGACTGGATGATCGGCGGCACCGACAACAAGCTCGGCGTGCAGCACAACGACGGCCAGGCGCGCGTCGTGATCGAGCAGTTTCTCGAAGGCGAAGAAGCGAGCTTCATCGTGCTCTGCGACGGCAAGAACGTGTTGCCGCTGGCGACGAGCCAGGACCACAAGCGCCTGCTCGACAACGACGAAGGCCCGAACACCGGTGGCATGGGCGCGTATTCGCCGGCGCCGGTCGTCACGCCCAACGTGCACGCGCGTGCGATGCAGGAGATCGTGCTGCCGACGATCGCCGGCATGGCGAAAGACGGCATCGTCTTCACCGGCTTTTTGTACGCCGGCCTGATGATCGACACGCACGGCCAGCCGCGCACCGTGGAATTCAACTGCCGCCTCGGCGACCCGGAAACGCAGCCGATCATGATGCGGCTGAAGAGCGACCTGTTCGACGTGCTGATGCACGCGACCGACGGCACGCTCGACCAGATCGCGTTGCAATGGGACCGCCGTGTCGCGCTCGGTGTCGTGATGGCCGCCAGCGGCTACCCGCTTCAACCCCGAAGGGGTGATGCCATCACCGGCCTGCCCGGCGAACTGCCCGATGCCTGCGTGTTCCACGCCGGCACCTTGCCCGGCGACGATGCGCCGGTCACGGCAGGCGGGCGCGTGCTGTGCGTGACGG
>JANYFX010000376.1 GCA_025359585.1 Rhizobacter sp.
GTGCTGCTGTTCGACAAGAAGATCAGCAACATCCGCGACCTGCTGCCCACGCTGGAGCAAGTGGCCAAGAGCGGCCGTCCGCTGCTGATCATCGCTGAAGAAGTCGAGGGCGAAGCCCTGGCCACGCTGGTCGTGAACACGATTCGCGGCATCCTGAAGGTCGTGGCCGTCAAGGCGCCGGGCTTCGGCGACCGCCGCAAGGCCATGCTCGAAGACATCGCCATCCTGACCGGCGGCAAGGTCATCGCCGAAGAAGTCGGCCTGACGCTCGAGAAGGTCACGCTGGCCGATCTGGGCCAGGCCAAGCGCGTCGAAGTGGGCAAGGAAAACACCACGATCATCGACGGTTCGGGCGCCGCTGGCGACATCGAAGCACGCGTCAAGCAAGTGCGTGTGCAGATCGAAGAAGCCACCAGCGACTACGACCGTGAAAAGCTCCAGGAACGTGTGGCCAAGCTGGCCGGCGGCGTGGCGCTGATCAAGGTCGGTGCTGCGACCGAAGTCGAAATGAAAGAGAAGAAGGCCCGTGTCGAAGACGCGCTGCACGCAACCCGTGCTGCCGTCGAAGAAGGCATCGTGGCCGGTGGTGGCGTGGCGCTGCTGCGCGCCAAGCAGACGGCTGGCACGATCAAGGGCGACAACGCCGACCAGGAAGCCGGCATCAAGCTGATCCTGCGTGCGATCGAAGAGCCGATGCGCATCATCGTCTCGAACGCCGGCGACGAGCCGAGCGTGGTGGTGAACGCGGTGCTGGCCGGCAAGGGCAACTACGGCTACAACGCCGCCAACGGCCAGTACGGCGACATGATCGAAATGGGCATTCTCGACCCGACCAAGGTGACGCGCACTGCTTTGCAGAACGCCGCTTCGGTCGCTTCGCTGATGCTCACGACCGAGTGCATGATCTCCGAAGCGCCGAAGGACGAGTCCGGCGCCGGCGGCGGCATGCCGGGTGGCATGGGTGGCATGGGTGGCATGGGCGGTATGGACATGTGATGTTATGACTTCAGCTTCGCTGAGGTCTTAACTCGGGGCGTTCGAACATCAACCGGGTACGGTTGATGTTCAACTTCCCGGGAATTCAACAAAGGGTCACCGTTGGTGGCCCTTTTTTTGTTCGGTTCGTAACCACGATGTTTCGGCTTACCCGGAGTTTCCCGCGTGCGCGCGGGGCGGCGTACCGATAGATTCGCTGCTCTGAACAACAAGCCGCCGCAGCCTGCGGCGCGAGGAGACTCCATGAGACTGAAGCTGCAATTGACCGTGGCCGCATTGGGCATGACTGCCCTGAGCGCCTTCGCACAAACCGTCGTCGGCGTGAGCTGGTCGAACTTCCAGGAAGAGCGCTGGAAAACCGACGAGGCCGCCATCAAGGCGCAACTCGAAAAGGCAGGCGCCAAGTACATCAGCGCCGACGCGGCCGGCTCGCCCGAGAAGCAGCTCGGCGACATCGACGGCCTGATCTCCAAGGGTGCGAAGGTGCTGATCGTGCTGGCGATGGACAAGGACGCGATCCTGCCGGCCGTCAACAAGGCCACGAAACAGAAGCTCCCCGTGATCGCCTACGACCGGCTGATCGAAGCGCCCGGCGTTTTCTACATCACCTTCGACAGCAAGGAAGTCGGCCGCATGCAGGCCCGCGCCGTGTTCGCCGCGCAGCCCAAGGGCAACTACGTGATGATCAAGGGCTCGCCGACCGACCCGAACGCGAACTTCCTGCGCGAAGGGCAGCAGGAGATCATCGACGCGGCGGTCAAGAAGGGCGACATCAGAATAGTCGGCGAGGAATACACCGACGGCTGGAAGCCCGAAGTCGCGCAGAAGAACATGGAGCAGATCATCACCAAGAACGGCGGCAAGATCGACGCCGTGGTCGCCTCCAACGACGGCACTGCCGGTGGTGTGGTGGCCGCGCTCAGCGCCAAGGGCATCAAGGGCATTCCGGTATCGGGGCAAGACGGCGACCACGCCGCGCTGAACCGCGTCGCGACGGGGCTGCAGACCGTCTCGGTCTGGAAAGACGCCCGCGATCTCGGCCGCGAAGCCGCAGCTGCCGCGGTGGCGCTCGCCGCGGGCAAGAAGCCCGAAGGCTCGACCTCGTGGAACGGCGGCGAGAAGAAAATCGCACTCGACTCGCGCTTCCTGAAGCCGGTGCCGATCACACGCGACAACCTTGACGTGGTCGTGAAGGCCGGCTGGATCAAGAAAGACGCCCTGTGCAAGGGCGCTGCCGGCGACAAGGTGCCGGCCGCCTGCAAATGAGCTTCTGAGCCCTGAATCGACGCAAGAATCGCGGGCCGTGCGCCCGCGTTTTTGTTGGTCGATCCCACATCACTTCGTTCGGAGACCGACCCATGAGCACCGCGATGCAGGCCCTGCGCCACGCCGCAGTCGACTGGCGCCTGATGCTGATGGGCAGCGTGCTCGTCGGCATCGGCCTGATCTTTCACGTGCTCTCCGACGGCATCTTCCTGTCGCCCGAGAACCTCTACAACATCGCGCAGCAGACTGCCGTGGTCGGCATCGTCTCGACCGTCGTCGTGCTGGTGATCGTGGCGCGCCACATCGACTTGTCGGTCGGCTCGGTGATGGGCTTCGTCGGCGTCTTGGTCGCCTACCTGCAGTACACAGCGGGCTGGTCGTGGCCGGCCGCTTGCCTCGCGGGCCTGGCGGTCGCGATCCTCGTGTCGCTCTACCAGGGTTCGTTGACGGCCGTGCTGGGCGTGCCCTCGTTCGTGGTCACGCTCGGTGGTTTGATGTCGTTTCGCGGTGCGGCATTTCTGGTGGCCGACGGCAAGACCCAGCCGGTGTCCGACGAGTTCTTCCTGAGCCTGGGCGGCGGTTACGACGGCTCGATCGGCGTGACCGCGAGCTGGGGGCTCGCGGCCGTCGTCAGTGCAGCACTGCTGCTGCTCGTCGCCAACAAACGCCGCGTGCAGCGCAGCTACGGCGTGCCGAGCAATGCGCTGTGGGTCGACACCTTGCTGGTGGCTGTGCCGATCGCCATCGTGCTCGGTTTCGTCGCAGCGATGAACGCTTATCAGATTCCGAACAAGAGCGCGCCGCAAGGCATCCCGATCCCGGTGTTGATCTGGGCCGCCGTGGCGCTCATTCTTTCGTTCATCGTCAAGCGCACTCGCTTCGGGCGTTATGTTTTTGCGATGGGTGGCAACCCGGACGCCGCAGCACTCGTCGGCATCCCGGTCAAGCGCGTCACGCTGATGCTGTTCGTGCTGCTGGCAGTGTTGATCACTGTCGCGGCCATCGTCTCGGTCGCCCGCCTGAACGCCGGCACCAATTCGCTCGGCACCGGGATGGAGCTCTACGTGATCGCCGCAGCCGTGATCGGCGGCACCGCGCTGGCCGGCGGCAGCGGCTCGATCCTCGGCTCGGTGCTGGGCGCCTTGATCATGCAGTCGCTCGACAGCGGCATGCTGCTGCTCGACGTGTCGATCGGCAAACGCATGGTGATCATTGGCCAGGTGCTGATCGCGGCCGTCGTGTTCGACGTGCTGTACCGCCGCTGGACCGGGGAGCAATGACATGGCTGCGCCCGACAACACCGCGCCGCTCGTCGCACTGAAGAACATCCGCAAAGCTTTCGGCGGCGTCGTCGCGGTCGACGACGTGAGCGTGAACCTGCACCCCGGCGAAGTGGTCGCCCTGCTCGGCCACAACGGCGCCGGCAAGTCCACGCTGATGAAGATGCTCGCCGGCGCTTACCCGATCGACTCGGGCGACGTGATGATCCGCGGCGAGAAAGTGCACATCAAGACCCCGTCCGACGCGCAAGCGCAAGGCATCGAGACGATCTACCAGACGCTGGCGCTGGCCGACAACCTCGACTCGGTCGCCAACCTCTTTCTCGGCCGCGAGATCGTCACGCCCTGGCGCACGCTCGACGACCACCGCATGGACGCCGAAGCGCGCAAGGTCTTCGCGCGGCTGAACAAGAATTTCACCAACATCCGCGTGCCGGTGCGGCGCCTGTCGGGCGGGCAGCGCCAGGTGGTTGCGATCTCGCGCGCGCTTTATTTCAACGCCCGCATCCTGATCATGGACGAACCCTGCGCCGCGCTCGGTCCTGAAGAAACACGCATGGTCGGCGAACTCGTGAAACACCTGAAGGCCGAAGGCGTGGGCATCTTCCTGATCAGCCACGACATGCCCGACGTGTTCGGCCTGAGCGACCGGCTCGCGGTGATGAAGAACGGCCGGATGGTCGGCACCTACAACACCGCCGAAGTGACCGAAGACGAGGTGCTGGGCATGATCATCCTGGGCAAGCGCCCCGACGGCAAGGCGCAGGCCGAACGCCACTGAACCGGTGGCGCCCGAGGCCACATAATCGGGCTCACTTCCTGCAACGGGCCTCCCATGCCGATCGCACCCTTGCTGCAGCGTTTCGTCGACGATGAACTGGCGCGTGCGCCGGCATTGATCGAGCGCACGCTGGCGGGCACGCTGCAGCTCTTGCGCAACTCGAACGACAGCACGCTCCACGCCAGCGAGCGCGGTCTGCACTTCGCGCTGGTGGAGGCCTTGCAACGCTCGTCCATGGTCTATCAGAGCGGCTTCGTCGATTCGCTGCGGATGCTCGTGCAAGACGCGCTGAACGAACAACAAGGCGGCTGGACACCGGGTGCCGCCGGAGCGCTGAGCACGCTGGAGCTGATGGACGAATCGCGGGTCGAGATCGACATCGAAATCTCGCGTGCGATGCAGCTGATCGACACCACCGCCGAGTGGGAACTGCGCGAGCTGCAGACCTTCACCTCGACATTGCTCGGGCAGAACCACGTCAGCGCCGATTCCAACCCGCTGCGCCCCCTGCTCTACGCCACCGCCTTGTGGGACGCGGCCTGCCTCGTCGTGCCAACGTCGGTGCAGCGCGCCACGCTGCTGCGGGTGTCGGCGGGTGTCACGGCCGGCTTGCTGAAGAATGCCTGGGCCGCGGCCAGCACGCGGCTCGAGTCACAAGGCGTGGTGCCGAGCATCTACCGCACGGTGCTGCTCGCGCCGGGCGACGTGCCGGAGCGCACCAGGAGCTTCGCGGGCGTACCCCAACCCGGCGCCATGGCGGCGCTGCTGGCCAGCATGCCCACCGGCTGGGCCGGCGAGCGCTCCAGCGCCGGCGGCGCGCCACTCTCGTCGGGCCGCACGGCCCCTGCCACCGCCGGCAGCCTGGGCGCAGAGTTCGAACAGGCCCTGGCCCGCCTCGACGAGCTGTTGCGCCACCTGCCAGAGCAGCCCGAGGTGGCTTCGCAAGAGGGTGCGGCACTCGCCAAGCGGCTGAACATGCACCGTGCCGCACTCGTCGCGAGCGCCGGCGCAACGACCGACCGCCAAATCATCGAGCTGATGTCGCGTGTGTTCGACGCGCTCGTGTCCGACCCGCAGCTGCGCGCGGAATACCGCAGCGTGCTGGTTCGCCTGCAGGTTTCGGCGTTGCGCGTTGCGCTGCGCGATCCGCAGGTGCTGGGCTTGAACGACCACGCGGTGTGGGGCCTCATCGACCGCATCGGCCGGGCCAGTGCCTTGCTGCCACAGCCCGGCGACCCGCGCGGGCTCGACCTGCTGGCGTGTTGCCAGGTGCTGTCCGAAGAGCTCGCGCGCGCCAGCGCACCCGACACGGCGCTCTACCGCAACGCGATCGACCGGCTCGAGCTGTTTCTCACCGAACAGCTTCAGGCGCAGTTGCTCGCGGCGCAGCCCGCGCTCGACGCCCTGCAGCGCGCAGAACGCCGCGAGCTGCTGGAGCAGACGCTTTCGAAGCGGCTGGTCGACCAGATGGTGCCGCTGCGCACCAGCCCGACGGTGCGGCGCTTCGTCACCGGAGCCTGGGCCAAGGTGATCGCCGAAGCGATGCTGCGCTTCGGCGAACAGGCCGAGCCGACCCGCGGCTACATCAAGCTCGTCGACGAACTCTTGTGGAGCGTGCAGTTGCCCGACCACCCGCAGAGCCGCCAGCGCCTGCTGACGCTGCTGCCGACCTTGTTGCAGCGGCTGCGCGCCGGCATGGCCTTGATCATGCTGCCGGCGGCCGAACAGCAGGTCGTGCTCGACGAGCTGATGGCCATTCACACCGAAGCGCTGCGCCCCGGTACGCGCGGCGGCGCGGCGGCGCTCACGCCTGAAGAAATCGTGCAGCGCATGCGCGACGAAGTGCTACCGCCGACCACGGGGCACGGCGCGTTCAGCGATTCGGTGATCGACCTGTCGTCGATGGAAACGGTGCCGGCCGAGATGCTGCCGACCCAGCCCCTCGGCGACGAGACCGACGACCCGACCAAGCGGGTTGAAACCCTGAGGGCGGCCGACACGCTGCGCCTGTTCCTGCGCGGCCGCTGGACGCGGGTGCAGCTGCTGTGGCGCAGCGACCGCAGCCTTTACTTCCTTTTTGCCGACGAGGTGGCGGGCCGCACCCATTCGGTCACCCGGCGGGCACTCGAGCGGCTCGCCTCCGCGGGGCTGATGCTGCCGCTGGAGGACCGGGCCCTGGTGCAACGCGCGACCGACAGCCTGATGCGAGAGCTTTCGCTGAACGACTGAATTGCCAGCGTCAGGCCGCGAGCGAAGTTTCGATCTGCGCCGCGATGAAAGCCGGCCGCTCGTGCACGATCCAGTGCGTGGCGCCGGGCACGCGCACGAGGCGCATGTTCGGCACGAAGGCTTCCAAACCGTTCAGCAACGAAGCCGGCAGTGCGATGTCGTCTTCGGCCCAGACCACGTGCGTCGGTACGTTCACGGTCACGAAGTCGGGCGCGAACGTGATCTGCAT
>JANYFX010000445.1 GCA_025359585.1 Rhizobacter sp.
GGCTGCTGGTGTTGCCCCCTGCAAGGGGGTTGACGCAGCGTAGCGTAGCCTGGGGGTGAGCCAAAATCCTTTATGCAAACCAAGTATTTCGTCCAATTAGTCGCCTTGTCGGCTCTGTGGGGCACCACCTTCATGCTGACGCGCCTGGCGGTGCCCACGCTGCTGTGGTTCGGCGGCTACTGGTTCTTTCTGCGCTACTTCGTGCCACGCATGCGTGACCTGGCCAAGACCAGCTCGGAGCTGCGCTCGCTGGTGATGGGGCGCGTGGTCGACAGCTACACCAACATCCTGACCGTGAAGCTCTTCGCCCGCGCCCGCGACGAAGACGCCTACGTGCGCGAAGTGATCGACGACCACACCGTCGCCATCGCCGCGCACATGCGCCTCATCACCCGCTTCATGGGCACGCTGGCGGTGATGAACGCGTTGCTGCTGGTGGCCACCGCCGGCATCGGCATCACGCTGTGGGGCCAGGGCCAGGTGAGTGCGGGCCTCGTGGCCACCGCGCTGCCGCTGGCCTGGCAGATCGCCAACATGGCCGGCTGGGTCAGCTGGGAAGTGACCGGCATCTTCGAAAACGTGGGCGTGGTCCAGGAAGGCATGGAGACGATCGCCGTGCCGCACACGTTGACCGACGTGCCGGGGGCACGCGAACTCGAAGTACCTCACGGCGAGATCCGCTTCGAGAAGCTGACCTTCACCTACGGCCGCAGCGACGGCAAGCGGGTGCTCGACAAGCTCGACCTGGTCATCAAACCGGGCGAGCGGGTCGGCCTGGTCGGTCGCTCGGGCGCGGGCAAGTCGACGCTTGTGAACCTGCTGCTGCGCTTTCACGAAGTCGAGCAGGGCAGCATCCGCATCGATGGGCAGGACATCGGCCACGTCACGCAGGAAAGCCTGCGCGCTGCCATCGGCATGGTCACGCAAGACACGTCGCTGTTGCACCGCTCGATCGCTGCCAACATCGGCTACGGCCACCCCGACGCGACCCGCGCGCAGATCGAAGCGGCGGCGCGCAAGGCGCAGGCGCACGACTTCATTCTGGAGCTGCACGACTGGAAAGCGCGCACCGGCTACGAAGCGCATGTCGGCGAACGCGGCGTCAAGTTGTCGGGCGGCCAGCGCCAGCGCATCGCCATCGCCCGTGTGATGCTCAAGGACGCACCCATCCTGCTGCTGGACGAGGCCACCAGCGCGCTGGACAGCGAAGTCGAAGCCGCGATCCAGGCCAGCCTGTACCGGCTGATGGAAGGCAAGACCGTGGTGGCCATCGCCCACCGGCTGTCGACCATCGCCGCGATGGACCGTCTGGTCGTGATCGACAAGGGCCGTATCGTGGAGCAGGGCGACCACCGCGGCCTGCTGGCCCAGGACGGCCTGTACGCCCGGCTATGGGCGCACCAGAGCGGCGGCTTTCTGGGAGAGCAGGATGACGGCGAGACCGAAGTCATGGTGACCCGGCTGGAAACGGCAGGGGCCGATCAGGCGCCGGGCATACCGGTCGAAAAGGCCATGCCGGTGCCCCCGGCGTTTCGTTGAGACGGCCTACCCACACCGCACCCGTGAACGTGCTTCCTTCATCAAGCGTAAAATAGCCATGTTGCTGCAAGTTGCTTACCTTTGCAGTAGCTGAAGTCTGACGGAGTGTGGGACACCTCACACACAAAAACCCCACACTTTTTTGACCGGTAGCTCGCGTCGCGTAGCTTTCAAACCTCGCGCGCATTTTTTGAAAGATCCCATCATGGGCAAGAAACTTTACTGCGGCAACCTCTCTTATTCGGTGGACGACCAATCCCTGAATCAAAATTTCTCCGACTTTGGCACCGTTTCGTCGGCCAAGGTCATGATGGACCGCGACAGCGGCCGTTCCAAGGGCTTCGGCTTCGTGGAAATGTCGAGCGACGCGGAAGCCCAGGCGGCAATCAGCGGCATGAACGGCAAATCGGTGGGTGGCCGCGACATGGTGGTCAATGAAGCCCGTCCGATGGAACCGCGTACCGGCGGCTTCGGTGGTGGTGGTGGTGGCCGTCGCGATGGCGGTGGCGGTGGTGGTGGTGGCGGATATGGTGGTGGCGGTGGTGGCGGATATGGTGGCGGTCGTAACAGCTAC
>JANYFX010000463.1 GCA_025359585.1 Rhizobacter sp.
CGACCGAGGGCATCTTCAGCGGCTCGCCGAGCAGCTCGCGGCTCAGCTTGGGCAGGTAACCGAGCAGCGCGCCGGACTCGAGCACGCCCGAGCCGAGCGCATTGCCGAGCAACACGCTGCCGCGGCGTGCGCAGTCGGTGAGGCCGGCCACGCCGAGGGCGGAATCGGAGCGCAGTTCCAGCGGGTCGCAGTAATCGTCGTCCTGGCGGCGCAGGATCGCGTGCACCCGCTTCAGACCGTCGACGGTCTTCATCCACACGCAGCCGTTGCGCACCGTGAGGTCGCTGCCTTCGACGAGCGGGAAGCCGAGGTAACGGGCCAGCAGCGCGTGCTCGAAATAGGTTTCGTTGTACGGGCCCGGTGTGAGCAGCACCACCAGCGGCGGGCCGTCGCCCTTCGGCGCCCAGCGCAGCAGCGAGTCACGCAGCGCACCGAAGAACGAGGCGAGGTGCTGCACGTTCAGGTCGCGGAACATCTGCGGGAACACACGCGAGACGACGAGGCGGTTTTCGAGCGCGTAACCCGCGCCCGAAGGCGCCTGCGTGCGGTCGTTCACGACCCACCAGTGGCCGTCGGGCGAGCGCGCCAGGTCGGCGGCGTACTGAAACAGGTGCATGCCACCCGGCGGGTGCACGCCCTGCACCGGGTGCAGGAAGCCGCTGTGGCCGAAGATCACCGAGGGCGGAATGGCGCCCGAGCGCAGCAGCGTCTGCGGGCCGTAGATGTCACCGAGCACGCGGTTGAGCAGGTCGGCGCGCTGCGCGATGCCGGTTTCGATCTCTTCCCATTCGGCGGCCGAGAGCAGCAGCGGCAGCGGGTCGACTTCCCACGGGCGGTCGGCGCCCTTCGGGTCGGCGTAGACGTTGTAGGTGATGCCGTTCTCGCGGATCTCGCGCTCCATCAGCGAGAGCGTGTCACCGACCTGCGGGCCTTCACGGTCGGCCAACGAACGGAGAAAAGCCTCCCAGTGCGGGCGCGGCGTGCCGGGGGACGCCAACAGTTCGTCGTAGCGACCTTCGAGCGGTGAGTAGCCTGACAGCAGGGATCGGAACATGGGGGACGACTTGGTGGAGCAGCGAGTTTGTCACAGCATGTGTTGCTGCGTGCCTGCGCCGTCTCAGCGCGCCTGGCGCTGGCCGGCCAGCGCGCTCGCCACGCCGAGCGCGATCAGGCCCAGGCCGCTGATCCAGCGCCCCCACGCCGGCGCACCGGCCACGCGTTGCAGGCGCGGCGCGAACCACGCGGCGAGCAAGGCATACAGCAGGTCGGTGCAGGCGGCGACGCCGACGAACATCGCGCCCAGGCCGATGGCCTGTAGCAAGGGCGGCGCTTCGCCATGCATGAACTGCGGCAGGAAAGCGGCGAAGAACAGCGTGGTCTTCGGGTTCAGCAAGGCGACCAGCAAGCCTTCGCGAAACAGCCGCGATACCGACACCGGTGCGAGCGGCACAGCCGGCTCGGCAGTTGCCGCGGGCGCGCGCAGCATGCGCACGCCAAGCCACACGAGATAAGCCGCGCCGGCGAACTTCACCAGCGTGAACGCGAGCGACGAGACCGCGAACAGCGCCGCCAGCCCGACCGCCGCGCCGACCGCGTTGAGGAAGTTGCCGCAAGCCACGCCAGCCACCGAACCGATGCCGGCCGCGCGCCCTTGCGCCAGCGTGCGCGTGACGATGTAGAGCACGCCCGGCCCCGGTGTCACGGCGAGCACGAAGCTCGCCAGAAGGAAGGCCATGAACGCGGTGCTGCTCACGATTCAGGCCTTCCTGCGGCGCCTAGGCAGTCGCCCTTCGCAAGTCGAGCGTGAACGGGAAGTTCGGGTTGCGCTCTTCCTTCGGCACGCTCATCGGCCCCGGCGTGTGGCCGGTGCGGAAGAAACGCGCCAGGCGGCGGGCTTCGGCTTCGAGCGCGTTGATCGGGAAGGTGTCGTAGCTGCGGCCGCCCGGGTGGGCCACGTGGTACCGGCAAGGTCGGCGAGTTCGTCGGCGGCGTGCGTTACCGTGCCTGGAACCCGCCGTCGGCTTTGCACCCCAGCATCGACGTGCACGCACCGCTGGTGTTCGACCTGGTCGACACCTGGATGGGCCGCTCGATGGGGGGCTGCCAGTACCACGTGGCCCACCCGGGCGGGCGCAGCTACGACACCTTCCCGGTCAACGCCTACGAGGCCGAGGCGCGGCGCCTGGCGCGCTTTTTCCGCACCGGACACACGCCGGGTTACCTGGCCGCGCCGAAAGAGGAACGCAACCCGAACTTCCCGTTCACGCTCGACCTGCGCCGCGCGCCGGGCTGATCTG
>JANYFX010000489.1 GCA_025359585.1 Rhizobacter sp.
CCAGCGCGTCGCGTGTGAGGCGCGGCGGCGGCGACACGCCGGCGTCGCGCGCGATGCGTTCGAGCACTCGTTCGCTGATCGAGACCAGGTCTTCGAGGCGCTCGCGCAGCGGCGGCACGCGGATCTGGATGACGTTCAAGCGGTAATAGAGGTCTTGCCGGAACTGGCCGGCCTGCACTTCGGCGGCGAGATCCTTGTGGGTCGCGCTGAGCAGCCGCACGTTGACCGACACCTCGGCCACTGCGCCGACCGGCCGCACCGAACGCTCCTGGATCGCGCGCAGCAGCTTCGACTGCATCGGCAGCGGCAGGTCGCCGATCTCGTCGAGGAACAGCGTGCCGCCGTTCGCAGCCTGGAAGAAACCTTCGCGGTCTTCCATCGCACCGGTGAACGCGCCCTTGCGGTAGCCGAAGAACTCGGCCTCCAGCAGTTGCTCGGGGATCGCGCTGCAGTTCACCGCGATGAACGGCTGGCCATTGCGCACACTGACCTCGTGGATCGAGCGCGCAACCAGTTCCTTGCCGGTGCCGGACTCGCCGCTGACCAGCACGGGCGCCATGCTGCGCGCCACCTTGTCGACGAGCGAGCGCACCTGCTCCATCGCCGACGACTGGCCGGCCATGCGCTGCAGTGCCGAGCTGCCCGCAGCGACCACCACCGGCACGGCAGCCACCGGCCGTGGCGCGCGCAGCACCACGCCGCTGCCTTGCTCCGAAGGCAGGGTCGTGGGGTCCATGGTCGGCACCACGACCGTTCCGCGCCCGAGCGCCGAGGCCACCACCGCACGAAACTGCTTCAGGTCGACCGGCTTGGTCAAGTAGTCATAGGCCCCGGCCTTCAAGGCCTCGACCGCATTTTCGGCCGAGCCGTAGGCGGTGATGACGATGGCCTTCTCGCGCCGGCCGCTCTCTTCGAGCCAGCGCAACACATCGAGGCCGGTGCCATCGGGCAGGCGCATGTCGGTGATCACGGCGCTGTAAGTGCGGTCCTTCAGGTGCAGCAAGGCGTCGTGCACGGTGCCCGCGGTCTCGATGTCGTAGCCCTCGCGCAGGAGCGTCAACTCGTAGAGCGTGCGGAGGTCGGGCTCGTCGTCAACGACCAACAAACTGAAGTGCGAAGCAGTGGTCATGAGGTGAGGTGTTGGCGGGCTTCGGCGGGGCTGAGCGCCCGGCGCCGCATCTCGACGAAGAACTCGTTGCGCTGCGCTTCGCCGACGGCACGCAGCCGGTAATCGAGGCTGGCGCCGTAACGCTCGCACAGCTCACGGCAAATATACAGGCCCAGGCCGGTGCCTCGGCTGCGCGTGGAGAAAAACGGCTCGAACAGATAGGGCTCCACGTCCGGCGGAATCGGCGCGCCGTCGCTGGCGATGCTGAGGAACGCCTGCGCCGCGTGCCGCGAGTCCAGGCGCAGGTGGATCGCACCTGGCTCCTGGGTCGCATAGCGCCGCGCGTTGTCGAGCAGGTTCACGAGCACGCGCCGCAAGTGCTCGGCGTCGAACACCACACCGAGCGGCTCCGCCGGCACCTCGACACGCAGCACACTGCCTTCGCCAAGGCTCACGCCGGCGGCGCGCGCCCATTCGTCGCACACCGCCACGACCTGCGCCGTTGCATCGATCGCGCCGACTTCCTGCACCACCCCCGGCGCCACTTCCATCACGTCGTCGACGATGCGTTTGAGGCGCTGCACGTTGTCGCTCACCATGCTCATCAGGCGGCGCTGCGCCGGGTCGGCCACGTCTTCGAGCAGCAAGGCGTTGGCCTGCGAGATCGCGGCGAGCGGGTTGCGGATTTCATGCGCGATGCCGGCCGACATGCGGCCCATCGCGGCCAGTTTTTCCTGGCGGCTGCGCGCCTGCATGTTGCGCACGTCTTCCAGAAACAGCACGCAGAATTCTTCGGTCGCCTGCGGCTCGCGCTTGCGCGTGAAGCGGATCCGCGCGCGCAGCGTGCGCTGCAGGCCGGCCTCGAAACGCAACACCACGTCGCGCCCCGCCTCGGGCCACGAGGCCTCGACGAACGCCCGCTCGACCGTGCCCACCAGCGAACCCCAGGCCTGCACGCCGCGCAGTTGAAACGGCGCCGGCCGGCTCATGCCGCTGGGCGCGAGCAGCCCACGCGCGGCCGGGTTGGCGGCGCGCACGCGGCCGCGCCGGTCCACCACCAGCACGCCTTCTTCCATCTCTTCGATCACGAGCCGGTTCAGCTGGGCCTGCTGGCGCGCCATCTCCATGCTGCCGCGCGCGGTCAGCTCTTCGCGCGCCAGGCGCCCGGCCAGTTCACCGGCCAGCACCGTGATCACGAAGAAACCGCTGCCGGCGAGGCCCGCCTGGGTGATCTGCAAAGCGCTGTCGCCGCCGGAATAGCGCGCCAGCCAGGCCACGACAAGCAAGGCCAACGTGACGGCCGCCGCCGTGGCCAGCGCGAGGATGCGCGGCGTCAGCACACCGGCCATCAACACCGGCATCACGAGCAGCGCCAGATAGTTGAGGGTCGCGGCCGGCGCCAGCACGTGCAGCGCCATGAAACACACCAGGTCGACGCCGATCGTGACGAGCCACTGCGGGCTGCGCAAGCGCACCAGCGCACCCGGTGCCGCCGCCGGCCGATAGCGCGGCAACAACCACAGGCCGATCGCCAGCAGGGCATACCCGATGCTCACGAGCAGCACCGGGTAGGTGGGCCGCGAGCCGAACAAACCCGCGGCCACCAGCGTGGCCACCAGGGCCACGCCAAGGGCGGCGCGTGCGGCGATGAAGGTGCGGTAGATACGCTCGAACGCGCTCGTGCCCGACTTCACCGCACGCGAGGCCTGGCGCGACAGGAAGCGCGAGTCCTTCGGCACCGACTCGGCCTGGTGCAGGCCATTGACGAAGTGCGACTCGTCTTCGGGCGAGCCTTCTTCGTGGAGTTCGGTGTCGGCTCCGAAGGCACCGAACCACGACTCTTCCGCGACCACCGGCTTGCGGCTGCCGGACCGCTCAGCGAAGCGCCGTTCCGATGGCCGCGCCGGCGTGCTCATGCCTCCGGGTGCGCCTGCTCGAAAGCAGCGCGGTGCGCGTCACCACAGAACACGCCTCCCTTTCCTGGCAAGGCTTCGTCACGCGGCAAGTGCACCCCGCACTGCGCACAGGCGAGCATCGGCTGCGGCTCGGCCGGGTTCGTGGGTCGAGCGCTCGGTGGCGGCGCACGCCGACGTTGCCCGCCGCGCAGCAGCCACAACAAGACCACCACGGCGATCAGGAACAGGAGGATCTTCATGCCGGCGCCCGGTGCAGCAACACCTCGAGCACGAAGCGCGAGCCCACGTAAGCGAGCAGCAACAGCGCGGCACCGGCGTACACCCAGCGCGTCGCCGCGGGCCCGCGCCAGCCGAAGGCACGTCGGCCCGCGAGCAGACCCGCGAACACGACCCAGCCGAGCATCGAAAAGACTGTCTTGTGGTCCCAGCGCCAGGGGCTCGCGAACCACGCGCCGAGCAGCAGCGCCGCCGACAACACCACGAAGCCCGCAGCCACGAAACGAAAGGTCAAGCGTTCGAGGCGCAACAAGGGCATACCCTTCATCGCACCGGTCACGGCCATCGCCGACGGCCGCATCTGGCGCTCGGCGCGGCTCAGCATCGCGGCGTGCAGAACCGCCGCGCCGAAGAGCCCGTAAGAAGCGATACCGAGCACCCAGTGCAGCGGCGCCCAGCGCGAAGCCACCTGCGGGCGCAGCTCGCCGGGGAACATCCACGCGAGCACGACCACCACGATGCCGAGCAGCGCCAGCGTGCGGCGCGCACCGGGCAAAGGAAAAAAGCGGCTCTCGACGACGTAGACCGCCAGCACCAGCCACAGCGTCATCGACAAGGCCGGCGCGAACCCGAACCGGGCCACGACCACGTCACTGCCGACACCGGCGATGTCGACCACGATCGCGATCGCGTGCGCGACCCAGCCGGTCACCAAGGCAGCGCGCAGGGCACCCGCGAAACGTTCGCCGAGCCCGACCGCCACCGCATAGGCCGCCACCGCGACCAGGCTGGGCAAGCCGAGTGCCAGCGCGGCTTCTCCCGCAGCCGAGGTACCGAACGATAGAATCATGCTGACAGTGTACTTTCGTGCCTGCACGCTCAAGGCTCGCTCAACACCGAATGGCTTCCACACTCACCGACCGCCTGAGTCGGCTCGTCAAGACGATGCGCGGCCAGGCCCGCATCACCGAAGACAACGTGCAGGACATGCTGCGCGAAGTGCGCATGGCGCTCCTCGAAGCCGACGTGGCCCTGCCGGTCGTGCGCGACTTCATCGCGCGGGTCAAAGACAAGGCGCTCGGCGCCGAGGTGGTGGGTTCGCTCTCGCCGGGCCAGGCGTTGGTGGGCATCGTCAACCGCGAATTGGCGGCGACGATGGGCGAAGGCGTGTCCGACATCAACCTCGCCGCCCAGCCGCCGGCCGTGATCCTGATGGCTGGCCTGCAAGGCGCGGGCAAGACCACGACCACCGCCAAACTCGCCAAGCACCTGATCGAGAAGCGCAAGAAGAAGGTGCTCACGGTCTCGGCCGACGTGTACCGCCCGGCCGCGATCGAGCAGCTGAAGATGGTGACGAAGCAGGCCGGCGCCGAGTGGTTCGCCTCCAGCGCCGAAGACAAGCCGCTCGCCATCGCGCTGGCCGCGCTCGACTACGCGCGCAAGCACTACTTCGACGTGCTGCTGGTCGACACCGCCGGGCGCCTGGCGATCGACGCCACGCTGATGCAGGAGATCACCGAACTGCACGCAGCGCTGAAGCCGGTCGAAACGCTGTTCGTCGTCGACGCCATGCAGGGCCAAGACGCGATCAACACCGCCAAGGCCTTCAAGGACGCGCTGCCTCTGACCGGCATCGTGCTCACCAAGATGGACGGTGACTCGCGCGGTGGCGCGGCCCTCTCGGTGCGGCAGATCACCGGCGCGCCGATCAAGTTCGCAGGCGTCAGCGAGAAGATCGACGGCCTCGAGGTCTTCGATGCGCAGCGCCACGCCGGCCGCGTGCTCGGCATGGGCGACATCGTCGGCCTGGTCGAAGAGGTGCAAAAAGGCGTCGACATGGCGGCGGCGCAGAAGCTCGTCGACAAGGTGAAGTCCGGCGACGTCTTCGACCTGAACGACTTTCTCTCGCAGATCTCGCAGATGAAGAAGATGGGCGGCCTCTCGGGCCTGATGGACAAGCTCCCCACGCAGATGATGGGCAAGGCAGCCAACCTCGGCCAGGCCGACATGGACCGCGCCGAGCGCGACGTGCGCCGCATGGAAGGCATCATCTGCTCGATGACCCCGCTCGAACGCCGCAAGCCCGACCTGCTCAAGGCCACGCGCAAGCGCCGCATCGCGGCCGGTGCCGGTGTGCAGGTTCAGGAAGTGAACCGCCTGCTCAACCAGTACGAGCAGATGCGCGACATGATGAAGAAGATGAAGGGTGGCGGCATGATGAAGATGATGAAACGTTTGGGTGGCATGAAAGGCATGGGCGGCCCCGGCGGAATGCGCTGACACGCGCCCGATGGTTCGTGCCCCGCGAGGGCAAGGAGCGATGAATGAATTCTTGGCTGATTGCGCTGCTGGTGGTCCTGGCGGCGGGTGTGTTGTGGTGGTGGTTGCGCAGGCGCGAGTCGGGCGGCGTTCGCGTCGCGGTAGCGGAAGACCGCATCGACACCCTCATCGGCTGGCCGCCGCAGGCGACCCGCGTGATGACCACGCCCGAGCGCATCGCGTTCGGCACCCTGGTGCGGGCACTTCCTGAATACATGATCCTGGCGCAGGTGCCGCTTTCACGTTTCCTGAGCGTGCCCAAACGCAACTCGTATTCCGACTGGCTGCGCCGGCTCGGCTACCAGAGCGTCGACTTCGTGGTGTGCGACATGACCTCGCAGGTCATCGCCGTGATCGAGATCCAGAGTGCCGACAACCGCAACAGCGACCGAGCGCGCAAGCGGCTTTCGCGCATCGGGCGTTCGCTCAAAGCGGCCGAGATTCCGATGCATGTGTGGACCGAAAACGTGCTGCCTTCGGCCGATGCTGCGCGTGAAGCCGTGTTGCCACGACCGACGGCCACAGCGACCGACGCGGCGCCTGTGCAGTCGCCGCTCAGTGGCCCGGCGTCGATGGCGCTCGGCAAGGCCAACGATTTGTTCGTGGACACCGACATCGATGCCAGCCGCGACGACCTGATCGAAGCGCCACCCTCGACCTGGTTCGACGAATTCGACTCCGGCCCCACGCCACTGCAAAAACGCTGACGCGTTTTGGCCGATCGCGGCCTCAGGCCAACAGCGCCTGCGCGAACTCGCGTGCGCTGAAGGTCTGCAGGTCTTCGAGCTTTTCGCCCACGCCGATGAAGTAGACCGGCAGCGATCGACCCCCGGCGCGCACCCGCTCACGCGACCACAGCGCCACGGCCGCGAGCACACCCCCCTTGGCCGTGCCGTCGAGCTTGGTGATGATCAAGCCGGTCAGCTGCAAGGCCTCGTCGAACACCTGCACCTGCGTCAGCGCGTTCTGGCCGGTGTTGCCGTCGACCACCAACAGCACCTCGTGCGGCGCGCCGTCTTGTGCCTTGGCGATGACGCGACGGATCTTCTTCAACTCTTCCATCAGGTGCAGTTGCGTCGTCAGGCGCCCGGCGGTGTCGGCGATCACCACGTCGCAGCCACGGGCCTTGCCCGCGATCACGGCGTCGAAAGTCACGGCCGCCGGGTCGCCGCCATCCTGGCTGACGATCTCGACCTGATTGCGCCCGGCCCACACCGCGAGCTGTTCGCGCGCGGCGGCGCGGAAGGTGTCGGCGGCGGCGAGCAAGACCTTCTTGTGGGCATCGGCCAGGTGGCGGGTCAGCTTGCCGATGCTGGTGGTCTTGCCGGCGCCGTTGACGCCCACGACCATCATCACCGTCGGCCGGTGTTCGCCCACGCGCAGCGCCTGTTCGAGCGGCGCCAGCAGATCGGCGAGCGCGTCGGCCAGCAGGCCCTTCACGGCTTGCGGCTCGGTCGCCTTCGCGTCCTTCACACGGCGCTTCAGGTCGGCGAGCAGGAACTCGGTCGCCTTGACACCCGCATCGGCCATCAACAGCGCCGACTCCAGTTCTTCATACAGCGCGTCGTCGATCTGCGTGCCGGTGAAGACCTGGGCGATGCTGGAACCGGTCTTGCGCAGGCCGCCGCGCAACTTGTCGACCCAGCTGCGGCGCTCGGGTTCGGGTGCGACCGCCACGGGCAGCGGCACCACGGCCAACGGCGCCGACGCGGCGTCGGGCGGGGTGGCAGGCTTCTTCTTGAAAAAACTGAACATGCGGGGCAGGCGTCGGCCCGGGTGGGCGTGAAGGGCTGAGGGCAGAGCACGTTCCGACGGGGCTGCAGCGCAACCCGATCCGGGCAGCGATATAATCGAAGGCTTAGGCGCTTTAGCTCAGTCGGTTAGAGCGACGGAATCATAATCCGCAGGTCCGGGGTTCGAATCCCTGAAGCGCCACCAAAAATTCAATGAAGCCCTGCAGGCCACCAGTCTGCAGGGCTTTTTGTTTGGCGGCCCGTCCCCCCGCCGGGCCTTGCTCTATCCTGATCAGAACCCAGCATCAGGATCCATCATGACCACTTCCGCCCGCTTCGAGCTCTACTCTTTCTGGCGCACCTCGGCCACCTACCGGGTGCGCGTGGCGTTTAACCTGAAGGGCGTGCAGCCGCACGAGCGCAACGTCAACCTCGACACCGGCGAGCAGCGCGGCGAGGCGTTCCTGAAGATCAACCCGCTCGGCGCCATTCCAGCCTTGCTGGACAACGAGGCCGGCGCTTCTGCAGTGCCCATCACGCAGTCGATCGCGATTCTCGAATTCCTCGACGAAACCTACCCGAGCCCCGCATTGCTGCCCACCGACCCGCACGGCCGCGCCCGCGTGCGCTCACTGGCCGCGATGCTGGTTGCCGACACTCACCCGCTGATCACGCCGCGCGTCAAGAAGTACCTGACGACCGCTGGTGGGTTCGACGACGCGGCCTGGCGCGCCTGGCAAATCCAGTGGTTCACGACCGGGTTGCAGGCCTTCGAACAGCGCCTGGCGAGCGAACCCGGCACCGGCACGTACTGCCACGGCGACACGGTGACGCTGGCCGACATCTGCCTCGCCAGCATCATCGTCGTGATGCGCGTGTTCAAGATCGAGGTGGCGAACATCCCGACGATCGACCGCATCATGGCGACGTGCGAGAAGCACGAAGCCTTCGCGAAGGCCGCACCCGCGCGCCAGCAAGGCGCGCCGCAGCCTTGAGCGGTCGGCTCAGCCCAGACCCTTGTTCGGGTTGATCAGGAACTTCACGCCGGTCGCGCGCGCACCATAGACCGCGATCATCTCGGGTTGCAGCACTTCGGCCAGCGACACCTCCTTCGCATAGTGGCTCGCGAAGGTCGTCTTCAGCTCCGCCGCGACCCGCTGCTTCAGCACCTGCGCGGCCGCCGGCCCGATCTTCTGCAGGAACGGGAACAGCAGCCAGCCGCCCATGCCCCAGGTCATGCCGAAGTTGCGGTTGAACTCGGTCGGGCTCATGTCCAGCCCGCCGTAGATGTAGACCTGCTTGTGCGTCGTCGAGCCGTAGCGGCTGTATTCCTTGGCGGTGCGGTTCAGCGCCGCCTCCATGCAGCCGAGGATCTGCCCGGCGAGCTTGCCACCTCCGGTCGCGTCGAACGCGATCGTCGCGCCGGTGGCCACGAGCGCGTCGGTCAGGTCCTGCAGGAACGTGGCCGAACCGGCGATGCACACGTAGGCCGCGCCCATCGCCTTCAGCAGGTCGGCCTGTTCCTGCTTGCGCACGATGTTGACCAGCGCCACGCCGTCGGCCATGCAGATGCGGTTCAGCATCTGCCCGAGGTTCGAAGCCGCCGCCGTGTGCACGAGCGCCGTGTGGCCTTCACGGCGCATCGTCTCGACCATGCCGAGCGCGGTGAGCGGGTTGACGAACGACGACGCACCATCGGCTGGCGTGGCCCCGGCCGGCAGCACCAGGCACTGGTCGGCCGCGATGCAGCGGTACTGCGCGTACATGGCGCCACCGAGCACGGCCACGGTCTTGCCCAGCAACGCCTGCGCGGCCTCCGACGAGCCTGCACCGACGACCACGCCCGCGCCTTCGTTGCCGACGGGCATCGACGCGTCCATGCGTCCCGCCATGGCCTTCATCGCGCCGTCCGGAATGCGCGCCGTGATAACGGGCCTGTCGGGCGAGCCGGACGCTTTAACCGTGCCCATGTCGGCCGCACCGAACAGCAGCCCCAGGTCGGACGGGTTGATGGGCGACGCTTCGATGCGCACGAGCACTTCGTTCGCCGCCGGCTCGGGCACCGGCACGCTCGCGAGCGACACCTCGAGCTCACCACTTTGTTTGACGAGCGAGCGCAGCTGAAGCGCGTTGCGGGGAATGTTGTTTGTGCTCATGCGCGGTTTCCTGAAGTCGGCCGCGCCGAGTGTAGGCCGCACGGCCGAAGCGTGCTTTCAGCGGGGCTGCAGCAAGTGCGAGGGTCGCACCGCGCCGACCAGCAAGGATGCCGCGGCCACCGCGCCGAGCGCCATGTGCCACCCGGTGAACGCCTGCAAGCCGATGAACGAGGCGGCGAGGCCGAGCGCCAGCGCGAACGCGGCGTTCAACGCCGCACCGGCCAGTGGCGCGGCGTGGACCCGAGCGCGCACACCACGCTCGCCGAGCTGCACTGCCCAGGCCACGCTCCACGCCGCACCGTGCGCCAGCGCAAGGCCCCACCAGGCCGAGGCCCCGGGCGCAGTGACCAGCACCAGCGCACCGAGCGCGAGCAACGAGGCGCAGACGTTCGCTGCATGGCGTGCGAACGAAGGCCGGCGTGCGATGCACAGCGCTGGCAGGAACATCGATGCGAAGTGCAGCGCCAGCACGGCCGGCGGCGAGACCGCGTCGCTGCGGCACAGGCTCACCATCCACGGCAGGCTGCACATCATCGGCAGCATCACGAGCGAGGCGAGCAGCACCGGCCGGCGCTGTGGGTCGCGCCAGCCCTGCAGCGTCCAGTTCGGCAGCGAGCAGACGAACAACCCGGCCCGGCAGCCGCCGCGAGCGTCGCTGCGTTTCGGCAACAACGCGGCGAGCAACGCACAGCCCAGCAGCGCACCGAACATCAGGCGCGGGCCGAGCGCGTGCAGATCGGTGATGTCGCCGACGCACAGCCAGGCCAGGGCCGCACCTGCGGCTGCCGCCGGCACCGGAGCAGGCACGCGGGTTTGCGCGGCGAAGCGGCAGGCACGAACAGCCGCCGACGCCAGCGCAATGACCAGCGCCCACGCCATCAGCGCCGGCAGCAGCGCGGCCACACCACCACCGTGCCCAGCGACGAACAAGCCGCGTACGGCCAACAAGCCCGCGCCCATCAGCAAGCCACACAGCAACCAGCGACTCAAGGGCAGGCGACCGATCAAGGCAGCAAATGCGCCCAACGCGAGCAGCCAGAGTGCGAGCAGCGACAAGGCCTGCAATGGCCCCGACGACAAGCCCTGCGACAAGCTGCCCACGCCGACCCAGCCACCGAGCAACAAGGCCCAGGCCAGCGTGCGCGCGAGCTGCACGCGCCAGATCGACAGGTCGGCAGAAAACATCGCGGCGCGACGATCGGCGTTCAGGCCGTTGCCAGCGCCGCCGGCCAGCGCAGCGTGTGGCCGGTGCGCTCGGTGAAGCGTTGCAGGTCTTCCGGTGTGTCGATGTCGACCCGGTAGCGGCTGTTGTCGGTGTCGAGCCAGTGCACACGTTCGGGGTTGGCTTCGCGCCAGCGGCGGCACGCGGCGTTCACATCGCCGGCCAGCCACTCGTCGCGCAACGCAGCCTCGAAGATCACCGGGTTGCCGGGTTCACCGGCGATGCGCGGCACCACCATCTGCGCGGCGCCGCGTTTCTTGAAAGCGCTGATCAGGTCGGTGATGTCTTGTGCGTTGATCATCGGCTGGTCGGCGAGCGCCACCACCACCGCGTCGAGCTTGCCGGCGAGCGCCTGCAGCCCGATGCGCACCGAAGACGCCTGGCCGTCGTCGGGCGACGGATTGCGTGCGAGCGTGACCGGGAAGTCGCGCACCGAGGCTTCGATCGCGTCGGCATGGTGGCCGAGCACGACCACGACCTCGTCGACCCCGGCACCCGAGAGCGCGATCAGCTGGCGGCGGATCAGCGGTACACCGCCGAGTTCGAGCAGCGATTTCGGCTTGCCACCGAGGCGGCTGCCCGAGCCCGCTGCGAGCAGCACCGCGCCGACCACGAGGCGTGAATACAGGCCACCACCTCCTTTGAGAATGCAGCCCATCTCAGCCTCCGCAGCACGATGATTTGACGACCGGCATCGGCGGCAACTCGGCGGCCGGGCCACCGCAGCAACTGGCTGCCGGCGCTGTGGCCTCTGTCGCCACCGAAGGCACGTGCACCATCGCCGGCTCGAACGCAGGCGAGACCGCACCGCGCCGCTGCGACACCACAGCCGCGAGCACCGACAGCGCGATCTCTTCCGGCGTGGTCGCCGACATCGGGTAACCGGCGGGCGCGACGATCGCAGCCACTGCAGCGGCGTCGGCTCCTGACGTGACGAGCGAATCCTTCAACACCTGCGCCTTGCGTGCGCTCGTCACGAACGAGATCTGGCGCGCGTTCAGCGCGAGTGCGAGGCGCAGCGCCTGCACGTCGCGGCGGCCCTGTGTGGCCACCACCACCCACGCGCCGGCAGCCACTTGCGAAGCCACGGCGGCGAGGTCGTCGCTGGCGATGACCTGCTGCGCGTCGGGGTACGCCGCCGCATCGGCCTCGTGCGCGATCAATGTCACTGCAAACCCGACGCGCGGCGCCAGTTGCGCCAGGCTCGCCGCCACCGGCGACGCGCCGATCACGACCAGCCGCGCACGCGGCAACACCGGGTCGACGAACAACTCCAGCGTGCCGCCGGAATGGCAGGCCATGCCGAACTCGAGCACGTCGCCGAGGTCACGCTCGAAGCCGTCTTCGATCGGCGCGATGCGGATCACGCGGGCCCGCCCGTCGCCCAGCGCCTGCCGCACCGTGCGCACCACGGCCGGTTGTGCGCACCCGCCGCCGACCCAGCCGTGCAGGTCGCCTTCGGCCGTGACGACGGCCTTGTCACCCGGCCGGGCCGAGGCCGGCGCGAGCGCCTTGATCACACTGACCAGCGCGTACGGCGTGCCGGCCTGCTGGAAGCGGCGCGCCGTGTCGAAGACGGTGTCGGCGTTGTTCATGGTGACTCTCCTTGCGCGCTGTGTTCAGCGCAAAAACTCGGCGACCGCAGCCAGATCACGCAGGCTGTTGAGGCGCAGAAAACGTTCGACCAGACCGTGGCGTTGGGTGACTTGTTGCATCGCCTCGGAAGCCGGCGGCCGCTCGGATGGATGGAACCACGTGATGCGCGCGCCACGCCCGCGCACCCGCGCCAGTTCTTCGGCGAGCTGCTGCGGCGCGTCGGCATCGAAACCGTCGGACAACACCCAGACCCGCGCGTTGCGCGTGAGCTGCGCGCGCGCGTGCACCGCGTGGAAGTCGGCCACGCTGGTCGCGATGCGC
>JANYFX010000503.1 GCA_025359585.1 Rhizobacter sp.
GGGTGTGACAGCCGCACTCGGTGCAGCCACAGGAAATCCTGCAGGCCGCGTCATGCGCAGCATCGGTCGCTGCGCGGTGCGGCATAGCACTTGGTTCTCGCGCGGCGGGTGTGCCGGCGTCGATGCCTGTGCTGTTCGCAGCTTCTCCCTCCGGATTTGAGCTGCTAGTTGGCAATTCCCCTTCGGCGCTTGACCGAGCGCGGTTGTGTGCGCTAGGCGGCGGACATGTCACAGTAAGCAACCGGGCATGGTCGAGCGCGCGATCGCCCGAACAAGACAAGGTACGTCGGCGTGGCCAACTCACCGCCGCACGTATCGGGCGTGGCCTTTGGTCTCCGCTGAAAGAGTGGTGGAAGCGTTAGATGTGCGAAGCCGCATCGGTCGTGGCCTACAACGCCCGCCGTGGACAAGCCACCCACCCACAGGTCGTGCCTGTGGATGGCCCCTGCGGGATCCGTGACTTGACCACCGCTCCCCGGCCGCTGCCTACGGCCTGACGCGCTGCGCTTGCCGGACAGCCATTTTTTAGGTGTTGAGGCAACTCATAAAGCCAACCCCCACCGCAGCGGCAGTGGCGTCTGACGTGACCGACATCGTGAGGCAGCCGCAGGTCCTCCATACCAGTAGCGGCGGCGGCCCGCAGCAGCGGAATGTTCAGCACCCGTGAGATGGTAGCTCACTCAGTGAGCTACCATCTCGGTAAGGTTGGCGCCTTGAAGGCGCCAGGCACACGGCGTCGTTTCTTAGGAGCGCTCCGACCATGCTAAATCCGACCCCCCTGAACCCGCGTGCCATGAGCGACATTGCCTCGCGCTGGGAGAGCCACGAAACCCGGCGCTTTTACGAGGCGAGCACGCTGCGCAATCTCTTCGGTGAGTGGGAGGTCCTGCAGGTCTGGGGCCGCATCGGATCGCTGCGCGGTGGCTACCAATGTCATCCCGTGGCCGACAAGTGCGCCGTGGACCACCTGCTGGCGGCGATCGCCAAGCTCCGCGAGCGTCGCGGCTATGCGCCGCGCACAAACTGAGCGGCTTGGGTTTGCCGGGGTGCACTGCTGACAGAATCAACACTGTGAACAAGCCGGTCCGCATAGTCCTCGATCCGAGAGATGTCAGCGCCTCTAGGACAGACTGGGTCGAGAAGAGCGGTACGTTGATGGCGTGGGCTGTGCGAGCCGAAACTCGACAAGCGACGTACATCGGGGCTCTGTCCAGAGCTGAGACCGGACTGGCTTGCACATGCGTGTGTCCGGCCTGCGGGGGGACGTTGCAGGCAGTGAACGCCGGTATGCCGGCTGAGCATTTCCTCAAGCCAGACAGCATGCGACCCTTCTTCAGGCATCACACCGGCCAGCAACAGGCGGAGTGTCTGGTCAAGGTGGCACAGATCGCCGCCCTGCAACTCCTGATGAACAGCCAGGAGATTGATCTTCCAGCTCCTCTCGCGCGACGCTCCGTCGTCGGCGCAAGTGGAGCGATCTATACGCACGAAGCCGTTGGATCGGCCGCGCAGGCAAGGATCGCAGATCGGCACTGGGTCGACGACCATGCCGCCCGAATCACCCTTGAGGACGGGCGCGTGATATTGATTCGGCTCACTGGGAGCAATGTAAGCGCTGACGACGGGCAGGCCGACGCGATCATCACCATCAAGGTGGACGATCCCGAGATATCCACATGGCCGCCGGACAAGATTCTTCGCCACGCACAACTGGACGGTCAGTGGCTTTGTTGGGAGCGCCACTGGGATGATGGCGTTCTCGAGGCGGAGGCACTCGCAAAGGCCGAAGAGGAGGCGCGCGGGCTGGTAGATCTCGCACCGGAAGGCTACTTGATGCCGGACGGATTGACCCCGATGCAGAGATCGGAGAGTGTCCTGCATTGGGTGATCAAGGAGATGCTGGCTGCGGCCGGCCAGCTACTCACACCGGCTGTCCATGAAGTCATCACTCAGCGCATGCCAAACGGACGTGACGAGAAGCGTGCGGTCTCGATTCCGGCCATAACGCTGGAACTGTCCGACGTTCGAGTTGAATACAACTTGGGTGGCATGGTCCCCGACGTCATGTGCCGAGCCGTTGACAGTGCAACGCGATTCGCGCCGATGGAATTGATGATCGAGGTCGCAGTGACGCACCGGGTCGGCGATGCGAAACGAGCACAGGTCCAAGAGCGCGG
>JANYFX010000509.1 GCA_025359585.1 Rhizobacter sp.
GGGTGTGAAGGGGTCCAGCCAGGCGGCTGCACCTGCGCGCACGCAGGCTGCGATCGTCGCGTATCCAGAGCCTTCGCTCTGAACGGGAATCAGATCGACACCTGGCGAAGGGCTGATGGACCGCCTGGCCATGCAGTCGAAAGCCTCTTGGCGAGATCGAAATGTCACCGCCGCAGCTTGGCCAACGGGGTCAACCTTCGACCAGTAGCCGCTGCCGAGGCGTATACCCAATACACCCCGTATTGCGGATGAACGATCAGATACTCAGGGCTCGGCACATCGGTGCAATGGGTCATGGCAGTCGGCTGTCGGCACGATGTAGTTCAGACCCATGTCTACCGCTACAGAGTCGGCATCGCCACCGCCTTTCGACCGCGACTTTTTCCTGAACGAGGGTCTGCCCGTGCGAGGAGCCTTGCGGTGTTGGTGCGCGGCCTACTCGTTCCGGTGTCCTGGGCCGTACCCCATGGACCGAGCTGCGGCCGCAGGAACAGGCCGTGTCTCCGATTGATCGTCTACGCGGGCCAAGACAGAAGCGACGCCGACGACGCAAATGGTTCAACCAACAGGCCCTTCACGTTCGCGCTCCCATGCTTGATTTCGATCGCATCGCACCGAACAGGCTTTCCCAGAACGCGGCCTGCACGCCCTCAGTTCCAAATCTTGGGTCAGTCGACTCGGAATCAGTTCTCCCCAAGATCTGGACGGCCATCACTCCGCAACAACGGCGCGGGAAGTGTTTCGACAAGTATTTCGCGCAGGTACTCGGTGAGCGACTCGCGAGTTCCCGTTCGGCCGGCCGTGCGCCAGCCGTCAGGTATTCGTCGCGACGCCGGCCAAACCGCGAACTGCTCCTGGTCGTTGACAATCAACTGATGAGTCGCGTCGTTCACTGCTCGCCTCCATCGTCCGCGTATCTTTCTGCGGCCTCTTCAGGTTCGAGCTCGCCCGCGTCGTCGAATGCGGCGTCGCCGAGCATGACGGCCGAGATCGTGTCGATCTCGTGTCGGAGGAGCATTACGCGGTACGCGAAGCGTCGCGACCACTCGGGGCGGGGGCAAGTTCGCGAGGCAATGTCAGGTTCCACTGAGGACTCCAGCTTGTGTCGCTCCAGTGTCATTGGAAGGGCAAGCACCGGATGTAGGACGATTTCCAAACCACGGTTCAGACTGCGCCCAATGAGCGGGTGATCCAAAATCACCGAACCCGGCTCTCCCACCTCGCTGCCCGCGAACACTTAACTCGGCCGCCGCGACGGCCAATGCTCAAGGTGCCCCTCAGTGCTCTGAGCCGATGGCGCCTTGGCTGTCGCGCCCGGCTCATCGTCCCTAGGTTTTGTGCTGCATGAACTCGCCGGAGGCTCAGGGCTTGCAAACTGGCGCAGCTTTGGCAGAATTTTCTTCGTTCAAACTTTGTCGGGGGACTGAGTCATGACCGGCATTGACGACAACTTCGAGCCCGTCAGCGCGGAGCGCGGTGTTGAAGGCGCCGAGCGCAATCGCATCAAAAGGGCATTGAATCGGTTAGCGAACGTCTGCGCCGCTGTATCAGTCGTTGCGCTGCCAGTGGCAATCTTCTATCCGAAGAGCTGGGCACCAACAGCCACGTTCACCGGCTTTGTCCTGTATCTGGCGCTGAAGCAGCTCAGACACGAAATTTGAGCCAAGTGCGAATCGGCCGCGCTACTGAGCGGCGCCTGCTTCACCTGAAGGTTGCTCGGCTGCGAAAATCTCAACAGCTTCCGCCGGTGACAAGTGCTTGCCGTCCTCGTATGCCGCGGCGGCGTGCACGGCTGCAGTTTCAGCGCTCATTGCCGGCTCTAGCTTCATGAGGCAAGCCCCAAAGCAGTCAATCCATTCGCGCTTCTCGTCGGGGGCATCCATGGCTTACCTCAAGTGATTCGTGCGCTTGTGCGGAAGCACGTTCGGCCAGGCGGCGGAAATGAGGCGCGCCGCCTCTTGCGGGTGGATGGTGCCGGCATCCGGAAAGGCAGCGATTGCCCGCGAGATGGCGGCACGTACTGGCATCTCAGGCCTGCGCTTCAACAAGTGATCGCAGAACTGGGCTATCCACTCGTGAGACTGTCTCGCTTCCATCCGGCATTCTTGAACCGGGTGGGGCTTGCCGCTGTAGGAGTGCGTCCTCCAGGGATGTCGGCGAAGCGCTAAGCGGCAGGATTCGGCTTCCTGAGCGCTGGCAACTCGGCCGCACGACGCAAATCAGCCAGCTTTACGGGCTGCGGGCCATCAGGCTGCAGGCGCTCCGGCCGGCGCACTTCGAGATCCAGCAGCACCATCTCGCCGAACTTCAGCGCGGCGCAGTGGCTGCCCTGCGTGAGCGCGTGCATCGAGTACACGAGATACAGAGCTTCCCAGGTGTCAGGCTCGACCTGGTCGACTTCGATCGCATCCATGATCGCCCCGATCCACACAGCGAGCATGCTGTGCTTGGTCTGCGCGGTGAAGTTCTCGATCTCGATCTTGATCGAGCGATTTGGCTGGACGATTCAGCGCGCGTCCGCGAGGATCACCGCCGCCTGCGCTGCGGCCAGGCCATGTGCGGCGGCAGCCTTGGCGATCAGCGTGCTTCGCTGCGGTTCGGCGAATGAGACAACGGTGGCGAGCAGCGCAGCAGTGACGGAAACCGATGCGACAGCGGCGATCAGGACCGCTATGGGTCGAGAGCGTCGGTCCACGGTCGTGGCGAGCGGACATTCAGTCAGGCTTCTGGATCGGCCGACCGCTTCCGTGGCGGACCCGCCCTTCGCTGTTGAACGCGGCTGAAGACAGCTTTGAACGCGAGCTGACATTCCGCATTGATGGCCGACCGGCTGCAGCCAGTCTTGCAGAGATATTCGCGCGAATGCAGAGATATTCGCGCGATCCAGTCGAGTGCATGCATCTGGCCGGGTTCGTGAGTTGACATCGCCGCCCGGAAGTCGCCTGTCGTAACGCCGGTAAGGAGAGAATCACTGTCGGACCGACCCTGGTCGACTAGACAGCCTGCCCCCATCTAAAGCTGCTGCCGTCAGACTGCTCATGACCGACGCTCAATACACGACCTTGCCGCAGTGGCCCAACGCTTATCCGGCCAGCGGCGCCAGCGCCACCCTGAAACTCCTCAACGAGGATTTCGTCGTGACCGAGCTGCCGCTGCAGCTGCCCTACGGCGAGGGCGAACACATCTGGCTGGACATCGAAAAGAACGGTGCCAACACCGCCTTCGTCGCCCAGCAGCTGGCCCAAGCCGCCAGCGTGCAGGAAAGGGACGTGGGCTATGCCGGCCTCAAGGACCGCTACGCCATCACCCGTCAGTGGTTCAGCATCTATCTGCCGAAGGGCGAGACGCCCGACCTGACCCTGCTTCAGCACCCGGAATTCAAGGTACTGAGTCAGAGCCGCCACGTGAAAAAGCTGCGCCCCGGTGATCTGCAGGGCAACCGATTCCGAATCGTGCTGCGTGACGTGACCGGCGACCGCGACACCATTGAGGCCAATCTCAAGGCCGTTGCATCGCATGGCGTGCCCAACCATTTTGGCGCTCAGCGTTTCGGCTTTGAGGGCGGCAACGTGATGCAGGGTCGGGCCATGCTGGCGCGCGAAATCCGCGTACGTAACCCGAAGAAGAAGGGCATCTACCTGTCGGCGGTGCGCTCCTTCGTCTTCAATGAAGTGTTGGCGCTGCGGATTCAGCAGGGACTCTGGGGCAAGACCCTGCCCGGTGACGTGATGGACGAGGCGGGTCTGCCCACCGGACCGCTCTGGGGACGGGGCCGCGTGATCACCACCGATCAAGCGCAGGCCCTGGAAAACGAAGTGGCTGAACTTCACGCCAGCTTGTGCGACGGCATGGAACACGCCGGTCTGGATCAGGAGCGCCGCGCCCTGGTGGCGAGCCCGGCGGGAATGTCATTGGAATGGCCGCGAGCCAATCAACTGGTGCTCACGTTCTCTTTGCCCGCCGGGAGTTAAGCCACTTCCGTCCTGAACGAAATCCTCCGCGCCACGGAGCCTGACCGGCACATAGACAACGAGTCTGCGGCTCTCGAATAGGGGCGGCGGCACGGACCGATCCATCTTTCGGCCTGCCCTCGAAAGCCTGCGCGGTCGCACGCAAGTTGGCGTCGCCGCTATGCTGTGTCACGTGCACACATCAAGGCAACGGAGCAGGTCACATGCGAATTGCAATCATGGGTTCTGGCGGCGTCGGCGGCTACGTGGGTGCGTGCTTGCAGAACTCGGGGCAGAACGTGACCTTCATCGCGCGAGGTGCGCATCTCGCGGCGCTGCGGCGCGATGGCCTGCGCATCGAGCATCCCCAACTGCCCCTGCATCTGCCGAAGGTGACTGCCACAGATGACCCGGCGAGCGCAGGGCCAGTCGATCTGGTGATCTTCGCGGTCAAGCTCTTCGACACCGAAGGCGCGCTCGGCATGATGGCGCCTCTGGTCGGCCCGGCCACGCGGGTGCTCACGCTGCAGAACGGCATCGACAGCGTCGGGATCATCCGCAGCCACCTCCCACCAGCGGCTGTCGTGCTGGGCGGCGTGATCTATGTGTCTGCGGTGATCGATCGGCCGGGTGTGATCCGTTCGCCGGGCGGCCTGCACGCCATCGTGGCCGACCGTGCCAGCGGCGACGCGGTGATGGCCGAGCTCGAGCAGGCTGCGGCGAAACTGGAAGCGCTGTCGGTGAAGCTCAGCGATGAGGCGACTCAGGTCATCTGGGAGAAGTTCGTCGCGCTCGCGTCTTTGTCGGGCGCAACGTCGCTGCTGCGTTCGCGCATGGGGGCAATCCTCGGCAACTCCGAGACTCATGCGTTCCAGCGGCAACTGGTCGACGAGGTGATCGCCGTCGGCATTGCGCATGGCGTCGCGCTGCGCTCCGGCCTAGCCGACGAGATCATGGGCAAGCTCGCCGCCATGCCAGCGTCCTTCCGCTCGTCGATGGCCGAGGACCTCGAGCGTGGCAACCGGCTTGAGCTGCGCTGGCTGAGCGGCAGAGTGCACGGGCTGGGCCTGGAGCATGGCGTGCCGACGCCGGCGCACACCGCGGTGTACCGCGGCCTCCTCTTGCACGAGGGTGGAAGCAGGTCGGTCTGATTCAGACCGTGGTTGCTTGATGCAAAGGCATGACAGCAGGACTCGCGACGGCCGCTACGTCTGCGCAGCTGTCCGGTTGAGAACTCGCTGCAGCCGCCAAAGCAGCAACAAGGAGGTCAACGTGCTCGCCACGACGACAAAACCGATCGTGTCGAAGTGCTGCAGCTTCTGGTCGGAGCCGACCACGACGATGTGGCCGGCGACGACCGAGGCGAGGCCACCCGACAGCTGCTGGACCGACGCGCTGATCGCGCTGAACGCGCCGCGCTGGCCCGGCGTGGGCACCGTCGACATCAAGGCCTGGGCCGGGATGATGCGCGAGAAGATGCCGACGAACAGCACCGCGTTGATCAGGATCACCGTGGGCAGCGAGACCGGGCCGAGGTGCGTGTAGATCAGCACCATCACGATCGACAGGGCGCAGCCGAAGGCGAACACCCGAAGCTTGCCGAAGCGATCGGCGGCCCTGCCGATCATCGGCCCGGTGAACACCGTGCAGATACCCGTGACCACGTACACCGTCGGCAAGTCGTGCAGCGAAATGCCCACGTTGTTGACGATGAAGGCACTGCTGAACGGCATCAGCATGAATCCGCCGGTCGACAGGAGCGCGGTCGTCGCGAACGCGAGCAAATGGCGCGGCACGGTCAGCGTGTGCAGCAGGTGCATCCACGGGCTGTGTTCCTGCGGCGCCTTCAGATGTTCGACCACCGGCTGCATGCGCCAGCTGACGACGAATCCGCCCAGCACACCGATCGCCGCCAGCGCGAGAAACGGGGCATGCCAGTTCCAGTGGTTCGACAGGTACAGCCCGATCGGGATCCCCAGCACCTGGCTCGCTGCGAACGCGGTCTGGATCGTGCCCATCACGCGGCCGCGCATCTGCGGCGGGAACAGATCGGTCGCGATGGCGATCACGATGGAGCCGATCACGCCGCCGAACAGACCGGTCGCGATGCGCGCGGCCAGAAGGGTCTGGAAGCTTTGCGCCAGCCCGCACCAGACCGTGCCCAGCACGAACCCGCCATAGAAGAACAGCAGCAGCTTCTTGCGGTCGAAACGATCGGCGAAGCCAGCGGTCAGCAGCCCTGACGCCGCGGCGCTGAACGCATACGCAGAGACCACCAGCCCGAACTCGCTGGGCGCCAGCTTCAGCGCCGGCATGATCAGCGCGCCCATCGGCGCCATCAGCATGAAGTCCAGGATCACCGCGAACTGCAGGAACGCGAGCAGCGCGACCACCGTCTTCTGATACGGCGAGAACGGTGCGAGGGCGGGGGCCGCTGCCGCGGCCTGGTGGTGGTTCATGGGTTACGGCTGGCCCTGCGGAGGGACCGCAGCATACCAAGTTGCGAGCAGTCGAGCGGCCCTGCGTCGACTCACGCAAGAATCAGCGGCAACGCCCTCCCACAATATTTTTCGCGCCCATTCGTCTACCTTGGATGGACGCCCTCGCCGACCTGCCCCCGCCAGCCCACTTCACCATGCCCGCCAACGCCCCGCGCTTCACCGAAATCGTTGCGCGCGAGCGTTCGCGGCTGGGCCACTTCATCCGCGGCAAGGTGCGCGATGCGGCCGAGGCCGAAGACATCCTGCAGGATGTTCTGCTCGAGTTCTACGCCGCCACCGAGGCCATCGAGCAAGCCGGCGCGTGGCTGTTTCGAGTCGCCAGGAACCGCATCATCGACCGCGCGCGCAAGAAAAAAGAAGAACCACTGCCCGCCGCCGAGGATGAAGACGGCCGCAGTTGGCTCGAAGAGAACCTGCCCGACCCCGCCGCAGGCCCCGACGCGGCCTATGCCCGCTCGGTGCTGCTCGGCTCCATACAGGCCGCGCTGCAAACATTGCCGCCAGAGCAGCGCGACGTGTTCGTGGCGCACGAGATCGAAGGCAAGTCGTTCGCCGAGCTGTCCGCGCAATGGCGCGTACCGCAGAACACCTTGCTCGCGCGCAAGCGCTACGCCGTGCTCGCCCTACGCTTGCGGCTGCAGGCCGAATACGGCGACCTCATCGTCTAGCGCGCACGCGCCCGTTTTTTTTTGGAGAAAACCATGCGCATCTTTCCGCTCGCCCTCATCGCCATCGGCGTGTTCGGGGTGCTCAAGCACTACGGCCTCATCGACCCCGCGTTCGTGAACCTCTTCTGGCCCTTGCTGCTCGTCGGCATCGGCGTGGCCATGCTGGCGCGCGGCCCGCGTTGGCGCGCGGACATGCATGAACGCATGCAGGACCGCTGGGAGCGCCGCATGCACCGCCGCTTCGGCCCCGGCTGGGCCAAGCTGAGTGAAGAAGAGCGCGAACGTTTTCGCGCGGGCATGCGGCACGGGCACTTTCATGGTGGCGGTGGTGGCCATTCGCCCGCACCAACGCCTGCGAGTGACGGCTCGTCCCCGCCAGCAGGTGAGCAACGCTGACGCTGGCCTGCTTCAACCCTTTCACACCCACCCGGAGCACATCATGAGAATCTTCCCCATCGCGCTCATCACGATCGGCTCGCTGGGCGTCGCCAATCACCTTGGCCTCATCCCCATCGGCATGTTCCACCTCATCGGCCCGCTTTTGCTGATTGCACTCGGCGTGGCCCTTCTGTTCCGCCGCCCGCGCCGTTGCCGCAACGACTGGCGCACCCGCCATGGCGGTGACAGCACAAGCACACCGCGGAATGCCTGAAAGGCGGCCTCGCAGTCGATCGGTGGTTCAGCGTCAGGTTCGGCCCGCGCGCTCGAAGCGCATCACGCCATCGTCGACCTTGCCGAGGTCGAGCATCATCAGGTCCAGCACGTAGTTCTGGTACAGGCGCCAGGGTTTGTGATTGCCCTGCTTGGGCAGCATGTCGATCGCGCGCCGCACGTAGCCCGAAGTGAAGGTGAGAAAGGGCTCGGGCGTGACGCCGGCGTCGCGCGTCGGCGTGGCGACGGTGGCGCCGCGGCGGTCCATGTGCTTGAGCAGCCGGCACACGTAGCGCGAGGTGAGGTCGGCCTTCAGGGTCCAGCTCGCATTGGTGTAGCCGAAGATGTTGGCCATGTTCGGAATGCCGCTGTACATCATGCCCTTGTAGATGAGGGCCTGCGACATGTCGACGGCCTGGCCGTCGAGGCTCAGCTTCACGCCACCGATCAGGTTGAGCTGCAGCCCGGTCGCGGTGACGACGATGTCGGCCGGCAGCTCTTCGCCCGATTGCAAGCGGATGCCGTGCTCGGTGAAGCTGTCGATCCGGTCGGTGGCGACCGAGGCGCGGCCTTCGCGAATCGACTTGAACATGTCGCCATCGGGCACCAGGCAGATGCGCTGGTCCCACGGGTTGTAGTGCGGCGTGAAGTGGCGCGCCACGTCGAAGCCCGGCCCGAGTTCCTGCTGCACCAGGCCGACCAGCCGTGCCTTGGCCTGCACCGGGTACTTGCGCGCCAGGCGATAGAAGTACATGCCGATCAGCACGTTCTTCATCCGCACCAGTCGGTAGGCCAGCAGTGCCGGCAGCCAGCGCTTCAGCTTCTCGGCGATGGGGTCACTCGACGGTCGCGACACCACGTAGGTCGGTGAGCGCTGCAGCATCGTCACGTGGGCGGCGGTCTTGGCCATCTCGGGCACGAGCGTGACAGCCGTCGCGCCACTGCCGACGACGACGATGCGCTTGCCCGAGTAGTCGAGCGCCTCGGGCCAGAACTGCGGGTGCAGCAGCGTGCCGGCGAAGCGCTCGATGCCCGGAAGCTCGGGCTGGTACGGCTGCGTGTAGCTGTAGTAACCGCTGCCGAAGAGCAGGAACTTGCAGCGCAGCGTGCCGAGCTCGCGGTGTGCGCCGCGTTCGACGATCACGGTCCAGCAGGCGTCGCGTGCCGACCAGTCGGCGCTCACCACGCGGTGCTGGAAGCGGATGTGCCGATCGATGCCATGCTCGGCCGCGGTCTCGGCGATGTAGGCACGAATCGCCGGCCCGTCGGCGATCGCCTTCGCGTCTTTCCAGGGCTTGAAGATGTAGCCCAGCGTGTACATGTCGGAGTCGGAGCGCACGCCGGGGTAACGGAACAGGTCCCAGGTTCCACCCATCGTCTCACGCCCTTCGAGCAGCGTGAAGCTCTTGTCGGGGCACTGCTTTTGCAGATGCACTGCCGCGCCGATGCCCGACAGGCCAGCGCCGACGATGATCACGTCGTGCTGCTCGACGCTGTGCTCGCGGCTCGCTTCGCGCAGGAAGCGCGCTGCCGCCTGCACCGAGCGCTGCGCTTCGGGCAAGCGCCACAGCAGTTGCCACACGTGCGTCACGCCGGGGAAGACCTGCAGTTCGACCACCACCCCGGCAGCGCGCGCCTTCTGCGCCAGGCGGATGCTGTCGTCGCGCAGCGCTTCGTCTTCGCCGACATGCAGCAGCAGCGGCGGCAGGCCACGCAAGTCGCCGAGCAAGGGCGAAGCGAGTGGCTGCGCAGGGTCGGCGGCGCCGAGGTAGGCGCGCTGCAGGTTCTCGAGCTTGTCGCCGCGAAACATCGCGTCGCGTTCGGCATTGGCCAGCAGCGAGGCGCTGCCGCCAGTCAGGTCGGTGGCGGGCGAGAACAACACGGCCGCATCGGGCAAGGCTTCGCCGGCGTCACGAAGTGCGAGCATCAGGCCGAGCGCGAGGTTGCCACCGGCACTGTCGCCGGCGACGGCCATTCGGCCTGTCTGCGAAGAACGCAAGGCACGCCACACGGCTTGCACGTCGTCGGTTGCCGCGGGAAACGGATGCTCCGGCGCGAGCCGGTAGTCGGGCACGAAGACACGCAGGCCCTGCAGCGCCAGCGCCGCCGTGAGCGAGCGGTGCGTGCGCGGCGAACAGCCGACGAAGCCACCGCCGTGCAGGTACAGCAGCGTCGTCGCGGCCGCCATGCCGGCTTCGGCCTCGACCCACTCGCCCCGCACGCCACCGAGCACCGCATCGGTATAACGCACGCCACGCGGCGCCGGCAGCGGTGTGCCGAATGCGCGCCGCACGCGTGCGATGTCGGTGAAGTCGCCGAGCGCCGGCTTGACGCGGCGGCGGATCACGAACGCGGCGACACGGGCCTGCCAGCTGGCTTTCATCGGCTCGATCCTTCCGTGTTCATTTTGTGTTCGCTGCCGCACATACAGTCGGGCGGCGGTGAGCCAAGATAGCGCTGCCGGCGCCGCGCGGAATCCCGATACGGACCGCGAGCCGGTGCGGGGGCTGCAATTTTGGCGCATCCGACCGCTGCTTCATGAGAAGGAACGTCCATGTCTGCACCCGACACCCAACACGAACCCATCGGCCGGCCCGTGCAGGCAGCGCCTTCAACCGCCGCAAACAGGGCCGTCGCGAAGCGGCAAACGGCAATGCCTGGCGTGGTGCCACCCGGTTCATCGGACGCCACCGATCGTCCGCAACGCGAGGAAACGATCGAGTACTGGTTTCTTTGCGGTGAAGGGAGAGGCATGCGACCCCCGTGAGAGGCTCTGTGGCGGGTTCGCGCGGCCCTGAAGCACAAGCCCTTCCGACAAGCCACTGCCTTCGCAGGACCTTGTCTTATTCCTTGACCGATCCCGTCATCCCCGACACGTAGTACTCGACGAAGAACGAGTACACAAAAGCCACCGGCAGCGAACCGAGCAGCGCACCGGCCATCAGCGGGCCCCAGTGGTACACGTCGCCTTCGACGAGCTCGGTCACCACGCCCACCGGCACGGTCTTGTTCTCGCTCGACGAGACGAAAGTGAGTGCGTAGATGAACTCGTTCCAGCTCAAGGTGAAGGCGAAGATGCCGGCCGAGATGAGGCCGGGCACCGCCAGCGGCAGCACGATCTTGACGAGGATCTGCCAGCGGTTCGCCCCGTCGATCAGCGCGCACTCTTCGAGCTCGTAGGGAATCGACCTGAAGTAGCCCATCAGCAGCCAGGTGGAAAACGGGATCAGGAAGGTCGGGTAGGTCAGGATCAGCGCCATGCGCGAATCGAACAGGCCGAGCTTCACGACGATGGCGGCGAGCGGAATGAACAGGATCGACGGAGGCACGAGGTAGGCGAGAAAGATCGCGCCACCGGCCGGCTTGGAGCCCTGGAACCGCAGCCGCTCGATCGCATACGCGGCCAGGATCGAAGCGGCGAGCGAGATCACGGTCGACACCACCGACACCAGAATCGTGTTCCACAACCACGAAGGGTATTCGGTGCGGAACAGCAGCTTCTCGAAGTGCGCGAGCGTGGGCTTGATGATCCAGAACGGGTTGCCGGTGCGCGAGAGCAACTCGCCGTCGGGCTTGAGCGACGTGACGACCATCCAGTAGAACGGGAACAGCAGCACGAACACGAAAATCCCGATCGGGATGTACATCGTGACCCAGCGGCGCGGCACGGACTGCAGGTAGTCCATCCCGGATGCGCCATCCTTCTCTGCCGCACTCATTTGTCACCACCTTGTTGCCAGGCCCGGCGCTGCAAACCGAAGTAGCTGAACATGATCGCGGCCAGCAGGAAGGGCACCATCAGCGTGGCGATGGCCGCGCCTTCGGCCAGTGCACCGCCCGAGATCGCACGTTGGAACGCGAGTGTCGCCATCAGGTGGGTGGCGTTGAGCGGGCCGCCGCGCGTGAGCACGTAGATCAGCTGGAAGTCGGTGAAGGTGAACAGCACCGAAAACGTCATCACCACCGCGATGATGGGCGTGAGCAGCGGCAGCGTGACAAAGCGAAACTGCTGCCAGGGCGTGGCGCCGTCGATCGCCGAAGCTTCGTAGTACGAAGGCGAGATCGTCTGCAGGCCGGCGAGCAGCGAGATGGCCACGAACGGGATGCCGCGCCACACGTTGGCGAAGATCGTGGAGAAGCGCGCGTTCCACGGGTCGCCCAGGAAGTCGATGTAGACATGGATGAGGCCAAGTTTCATCAGCACCCAGCTGATCACGGAAAACTGCGAGTCGTAGATCCACCAGAAGGCGATGGCCGAGAGCGCTGTCGGCACGATCCAGGGCAGCAGCACGACGGCGCGGAAGAAGGTCTTGAAGGGCAGGTTCTTGTTCAGCAGGATCGCCAGCCACAGACCGAGCATGAACTTGAAGATGCTCGCCACGATCGTGTAGAAAAGCGTGTTGAACAGCGCGAGCTGCGTGACGCTGTCGGTGATCAGAAAGCTGAAGTTCTCGATCCCGATCCATTCACCCGCGCGGCCGATCTTCGCGTCGGTGAAGCCGAGCCAGGTGCCCAGCCCGAGCGGGTACGTGAGGAACAGCAGCAAGAGCAC
>JANYFX010000537.1 GCA_025359585.1 Rhizobacter sp.
GTGCTGCGCTCGACACCTGCCTGGGAGACCTGAGCACATCGCGCGGCCCTCGGGCTACGCGTAAACCAGACCCGCTCAGCGAGGTGCGTTGCCTAGAATCCGCCGCAATGTAAAGCTGGAGTTACTTTGTGAAGATCAAGAGTCAACGAGACTTCTTTTCGGGGCTGATGTTCGTCATCGTCGGCGTCGTGTTCGCCGTCGGCGCGACCAACTATTCGATGGGCAGCTCGGCCAAACCGGGCGCGGGTTACTTCCCGCTGATCCTGTCGGTGCTGATGGCGATCCTCGGCGCGATCGTGCTGTTCAAGTCACTCACGATCGAGACCGAGGGCGGTGACCCGATCGGCGCGATCGCGTGGCGGCCGCTGATCGTGATCGTGGTCGCGATCACCGTCTTCGGCGCGACGATCAACCTGCTCGGCCTGGTGATCGCGGTGCCGCTTCTGATCCTGATCACGAGCCTGGCGGGCGACGAGTTCAAGTGGCTGGGCGTGGTGTTGAACGCGGTGGTGCTCACCGTCTTCTCGTGGTTGATCTTCGTCTACGGGCTGAAGCTGACCATACCGCTATGGCCGAGCTTCCTCGGCAGCTGAACCCGACGATCACGAGACCCACATTCATGGACCTGCTTCATAACCTCGCACTCGGCTTCGGCGTCGCGTTCACCGCGCAGAACCTGTTGTATGCCTTCTTCGGTTCGGTGCTCGGCACGCTGATCGGCGTGCTGCCCGGCCTCGGCCCGGTCGCGACGATCGCGATGCTGCTGCCCTCGATCTACTCGCTCGACGCGACGCCCGCGCTGATCATGCTGGCCGGCATCTACTACGGCGCGCAGTACGGCGGCTCGACCACCGCGATCCTGATCAACGTGCCGGGCGAGTCGAGCTCGGTGGTCACCGCGATCGACGGTTACGCCATGGCGCGCCAGGGCCGCGCCGGTGCCGCGCTCGCCGCGGCCGGCCTGGGCTCGTTCTTCGCCGGTTGTGTCGGCACGATCATCATCGCCGCCTTCGCGCCGCCGCTGACCGAGCTGGCCTTCAAGTTCGGCCCGGCCGAATACTTCTCGCTGATGGTGCTGGGCCTGATCGGCGCCGTGGTGCTGGCCTCGGGCTCGCTGATCAAGGCGATCTCGATGATCATCCTCGGCCTGCTGCTGGCGCAGATCAACACCGACGTGATCTCGGGCACCGCACGCTACAGCTTCGACATCCCCGAACTCACCGACGGCATCGGCTTCGTCGTCATTGCGATGGGCGTTTTCGGCTTCGGCGAGATCATTTCCAACCTCGGCATGCCAGCCGAGCACCGCGAGGTCTTCACGAAAGACGTGAAGGGCCTGTGGCCGACCAAGCAGGACTTCAAGGACGCGTGGCCCGCGGTCGTTCGTGGCACGGCGCTCGGTTCCTTGCTCGGCGTGTTGCCCGGCGGTGGCGCACTGCTGGCCTCGTTCGCGGCCTACACGGTCGAGAAGAAGATGAAGGGCCGCCCTGGGGACATTCCTTTCGGCAAGGGCAACATCCGCGGCGTGGCCGGCCCCGAGAGTGCCAACAACGCCGGTGCGCAAACCTCGTTCATCCCGATGCTCACGCTCGGAATCCCGCCCAACGCGGTGATGGCGCTGATGGTCGGCGCGATGACGATCAAGGGCATCCAGCCCGGCCCGCAGGTCATGACGAGCAACCCGCAACTCTTCTGGGGTCTGATCGCCTCGATGTGGGTCGGCAACGCGATGCTCGTGATCCTGAACCTGCCGCTGATCGGCATCTGGATCAAGCTGCTGACGGTGCCCTACAAGTACCTGTTCCCCGCTATCACGCTGTTCTGCTGCATCGGTGTCTACACGCTGAACAACAACACCTTCGACGTGTACCTGACCGCCCTGTTCGCGCTCATCGGCTACATGTTCTACAAGCTGAGCTGCGAACCGGCGCCGCTGTTGCTGGGGTTCATTCTCGGGCCGATGATGGAAGAGAACCTGCGCCGCGCGCTGCTGCTCTCGCGTGGCGACTGGAGCGCGTTCGTCACGCGCCCGCTGTCGGCGGGGCTGCTGGCGATGGCCGTGATGCTGATCGTGATCGTGTTGCTGCCGTCGATCAGCAAGAAGCGCGAAGCGACTTTCCAGGAAGATTGAGTCCAGCGTCGCCAGCGCCTCGGCATGAGCGCGTTGGTGACCACGCTAGGCCGCCGCGCGTCAGCGTGATGCCGGCCGCGGCCATCGCCACGCCGGTGGCCGCGGGCGCCTCGACCGGCAGCGAAGGCAGTGTCTGCACGGTGGCCCGCCGGGTTGACCGACACCGACACGACCCCCGGTACCGCTTTCGGCGCTTTCCCGGCCCGGCCCACCAGCGAAGCGCAGGTCATTGCTTCGATCTGCGGCGAGAGGGTGCCGACCTGTGCGAGAGTCATGGTCTGGTTTCCGATTCGTTCCTGCAGGACAAGACCATGATTGCCTTCGAAATGAAAGACATCGGCTGCGGCATGAGGTTGCCCGGCCGCCCGAAAGGCCCAAGCACCGCAGTGCGCAGCACGGAGCTTGCATGATGAGCATGAGCATCGTCCTGCCCCTCAAAGGCCTGAAGATCGTCGAGTTCGAGGGCCTGGGCCCGGGCCCGCTGGCCGGCCACATGCTGGCGCAGGCGGGTGCCGAAGTCACGCTGATCGCACGGCCGACGGCCAACGCCGTGTCGGCCCAGCTCGGTGCTGGCAGCACGCCGCTGCGCAACGGCAAACAGCTCGTGCTGCTCGACCTCAAGGCCCCCGCCGATCTGGCGCGCGCGCTCGACCTCGTCGCCACTGCCGATGCGCTGATCGAAGGCAACCGCCCCGGCGTGATGGAGCGCCTGGGCCTGGGCCCCGAGCTGTGCCGCGCCCGCAACCCGAAGCTCGTCTACGGCCGCATGACAGGCTGGGGCCAGACCGGGCCGCTCTCGCACGCGGCCGGGCACGACCTGAACTACGTGGCGCTGACGGGCTTGCTCTCGCTCTCGGCGCGGCCGGGCGAGCGCCCGATCATTCCGCCGACGGTGGCCGGCGACGGGGTCGGTGCGCTGGGTCTCGCTTACGGCATCGTCTGCGGCGTGCTGCAGGCGCGCCTGAGCGGGCAGGGCAGCGTGGTCGATGCCGCGATCACCGACCTGACCGCCATGGTCGGCGGGCTCGCGTACTGGGTTCATGGCAGCGGCGGGCTCGGTGGCACGCGCCCGAGCGCTTTCCACGACTCGCCGTTCTACGACGTTTACGCGTGTGCCGGCGGTGGCTTCATCACCCTCGGCGCGCTCGAGCCGCAGTTCTATGCGCTGCTGCTGCAGAAGCTCGAACTGACCGATGTCGATCCGCGCGGCCAGTACGACAGCGCCTTGTGGCCGGCGCTGAAAGCGCGCTTCGCCGCGCTGTTCCTGACCCGCACGCGCGACGCCTGGTGTGCCTTGTTCGAAGGCAGCGACGTTTGTTTTGCGCCGGTCTTGTCGATCGCCGAGGCGGCGGCTCACCCGCACAACCGCGCCCGCGCCACGCTGGCGCCCGCGCCGGGTGGTGGCGCCTTGCCCGGGCCGGCGCCGCGTTTCATGGCCTGATGGCGATGCCGCCGACGCGACCCGTCCACCACACCCCGCTCCCCCCCACTTCGAGACCGCAGCGATGACGCATTCATTCGATTGGAGCGCCGGCTACCCGAGCCAGCGCCTGCCCGTGTTCGGCCGCAACGTGGTCTCCACCTCGCACCCGCTCGCGGCGCAGGCCGGCATGCGCATGCTGCACAAAGGTGGCAATGCGGTCGATGCGGCCATTGCCGCGGCCGCGGTGATCACGCTCACCGAGCCGGTCAGCAACGGCCTGGGCTCCGACGCGTTCTGTCTGCTCTGGGACGGCCAGGCCCTGCACGGCCTGAACGCCTCGGGCCGCGCGCCCCAGGCCTGGGCGCCCGAGTACTTCAAGCGCAAGTACGGCGCCGATGCCAAGAGCCCGCCGGTGCGCGGTTGGGACAGCGTGACCGTGCCCGGTGCCGTGGCCGGCTGGGTCAGCATGAGCGAGCGTTTCGGCAAGCTGCCGTTCGCCGACCTGCTGGAACCCGCCATCGACATCGCGGAACGTGGCTACGCCGTGCCGGTGGTCGTGCAGCAGAAGTGGGCCGCGGCCGTGCCGCTGCTGCAGGACCAGCCGGGTTACCGCGAAGCCTTCATGCCGAACGGCCGCGCGCCGAACGTGGGCGAGCTGTTTCGTTTGCCGGCGGCGGCGCGCACGCTGCGTTTGATCGCGCAGAGCAAGGGCGCGGCCTACTACGGTGGCGAGATCGCCGAGGCTGCGGCTCTGCATGCGCGCGAGCATGGTGGCGCGATGCAGGTCAATGACTTCGCGGCCTACCAGCCCGAGTGGGTCACGCCGATCGGCATGGACTACGCCGGCCACACGCTGCACGAGATTCCGCCGAACGGGCAGGGCATCTCGGCGCTGATCGCGCTCGGCATCCTGCGCTCCTTCGACATCGGCTCGATGCCGGTCGACGGCGCCGATTCGCAACACCTTCAGATCGAAGCGATGAAGCTCGCCTTCGCCGACGTGTACCGCTTCGTCGCCGAACCGGCGAGCATGGAAGTGAGCGTGGAACAGATGCTGGACCCGGCCTACCTCGCCTCGCGCGCGAAGCTGATCGACATGAAGCGCGCGCAAGACTTCGGCGCCGGCAACCCGGTCAAGGGCGGCACCATCTACCTCAGCACCGCCGACGAGAGCGGCATGATGGTCAGCTTCATCCAGAGCAACTACATGGGCTTCGGTTCGGGTGTGGTGGTGCCGGG
>JANYFX010000577.1 GCA_025359585.1 Rhizobacter sp.
TGTCTTGCAGGAAGCGCTGCGCGCGCATCAGCATGCCGGGCGTGCAGAAGCCGCATTGCAGGCCGTGTTCCTTGTAGAAACCTTCCTGCACCGCGTGCAGCACTGCGCCTTGCGCCAGGCCTTCGACGGTCAACACCTCGGAGCCTTCGCACTGCACCGCGAGGTGGGTGCAGCTCTTGACCGATTCGCCGTCGATGTCGACCGTGCAGGCGCCGCAGTGGCTGGTTTCGCAGCCGATGTGCGCGCCCGTGAGGTGGCATTCTTCGCGCAGAAAGTGGATCAGCAGCGTGCGCGGCTCGACCGCTTTTTCCACGCTCTTGCCGTTGAGTTTGAGGGTGACGAGTTTTTTGCCCATGGTGTTCTTGTCTCCGCTTATTGGCAGCGTGCGGCGGCCTTGGCGATGGCGCGTTGCACCATCTGGCCGGCCATCGCGGTCTTGTATTCACGGTCGCCGCGCAGGTCGTCGGCGGGGTCGCAGATCGCCATCGCTTTCGCGGCGGCGTCCTTGATCGTGGCGTCGCTCAGCGGCTTGCCGAGCAGCGCGGCTTCGGCGTCGGTTGCGCGCAGCGCGGTCGGCGCCAGGTTGGTCAATGCGATGCGCACGTGGCTCACCACGCCGCCGTCGATGCGCAGCACCACGGCGGCCGCAGCGGTCGCCCAGTCGCCGGTCTTGCGCTTGAGTTTTTCGTAGGCGCTGCCGGTCTTCGGCGCGAAGGCGGGCATGCGGATCTCGACCAGGATTTCGTCCTCGGCCATGTCGGTCATGTAGGTACTCTGGAAGAAACCGTCGGCCTTCACATGGCGCTGGCCCTTCGGCCCTTCGAGCACGAAGCTGGCGTCGAGCGCGATGCTGATGGCGGGGTGGTCGTTGCCCGGGTCGCCATGGGCGATGTCGCCACCGATCGTGCCGCGGTTGCGCACCTGCGGGTCGGCGATCTGGCGCGCCGCGTCGGGCAGCAGCGGCAGCTTGGCCTGCAGCAGTTTCGAGCCGATCAGGTCACGCTCGACCGTCATCGCGCCGATCACGATCGTGCTGCCTTCTTCGCGGATGCCTCGCAGCGCGTCGATGCGGTTCAGGTCGATCAGGTGCGCCGGTTGCGCGAAGCGCAGCTTCATCATCGGCAGCAGGCTGTGGCCGCCGGCCAGCAGCTTGGCGTCGGGGCCGAGGCTGCCGAGCAGCTTGATCGCGTCGGCGACCGAGCGCGGCGCGTGGTAGTCGAAGCCGGGTGGAATCATCGGGTTGTCTCCTGTCGTGAAAGGCGCCGGCAGGGCTCGTGGGCACCGCCTGGTTCACGCTGACGCTAAGGCCGCTCGGGCCCACGAAGGAGTTGCTTGCACGAACCACAAACGGGGGTGCACGAAATGCAGCGGGCGCGCATGAACTGCGCTTGACGAAACCCGCTTTCGGGTTATCCCGAATCAGCTTTTGAGCGTGTCGGTCTCGCCGATGCCGAGCTGTTCCAGCAGCCGCGGCACGCTGGTGCGGGCCACCGGCAAGGCGCTGGATTCACCGCGCAGCTTCAGGCTGATCTTGCCTTCGTCGCGCAGGATCTGTTCGGCGAAATCGAGGTTCGCCAGGTAGCTGCGGTGGATGCGCAGGAACGAGGTGCCGAGCCGCCCGGCCAGGTCGCTGATGTTGAGGTTGCAGAAGCTCGAACCCTTGGCTGTGCTGACCCAGGTGTAGTGGCCTTCGGCGCGGATGTGGGTGACGGTTTCCACGTCGACCAGCACCGTGCGGTTCTGCGACACGGTGGGTATTTTCTGCAGTTGGCGTTTGGCCTGCGGCTTGATGGCCGCTGCCTCTTCACCACTGACGAGTTCGGTGATGTCGTAGAAGATCAGCGTGTAGCCGGCGGTGTCGCCGCGCACGTCGCCGAGCTTGGTCACCTTGATCAGCAACACCCGTTCGGGGATGTTGATGATCATCGTCATCGGCGGCGGGTTGCTGACCGGGCATTCCGACTGGTCGAGCAGGAACTTCACCTTCGCGACCGAGCGCTCGGGGTGGAACGACAGCACCATCTTCTCGAACGGTTGTTTTTCTTCGATCGGCAGCGCGCGGCGCGCGAAGCTGTTCATCGCCACGACGGTCAACTCGCGGTCGAGGTGGACCACGCCGACGTCGAAGCGTTCGAGCAGGTAGAGCGGGCTGCCGCTTTGGGTTCGGGTGTCCAGGGGGTGTGCCTCGGGGTTCGAGGCTGGATTGAATCACTGTTTGCGGCGGCGCGCTCAGCGGGCTGACCCTAGCGAAGCGTCGCGCGCGATCTCCGAACCCGAGCACAGCGCTGCGCCGGCGCCTACTTCGACAACGCGAGCTTGATGCCGAAGCCGATCAGGAAGACACCCGCCAGCTTCTGCAACACGCTCGACACGATCGGGTTCGCGCGCATGCGCTCGGCCAGAAAGTGCGTGAGCGCGACGACGATCAGGCCGTAAGCCAGCGTCAGCAGCGCGATCGTCAGCGCCATCGCACCGAAGGTCACCACGCCCTGGTGCCGCAACGGGTCAACGAACAGCGGGAAGAAGGCCATGTAGAACACGATCGCCTTCGGGTTCAGCAAGGTGATCAGCAGCGCCTGCCTGAAGTAGTGACGCGGCTGGATGTTGAGCACCGGCGCGTCGCCGGGTTTGGCCAGCAGCATCTTTGCACCCAGCCATGCGAGGTAGACGGCACCAAGCCACTGCACCGCACGAAACGCCGGCGGCCATGCGCTCAGCAAGGCCGCCACACCGGCGACCGCCATCCACATCAGCACCTGGTCGCCGGCGATCAGGCCGAGTGTGGCAGCCACACCGCCACGAACGCCACCCTTGCTGGTGGACGTGATCAATGCCAGGTTGCCCGGCCCGGGGATCAACAGAAAAACGATCACCGCCGCGACGAACGAGGTGTAGTCGGCAATTCCAAACATGCGGCAGCTCCCATCAGGCCAGGGATCGATGCTACGCGAGGCACGCTGCGTTAAACTGCGCCGCCTTCGACCCCCCTCAACAGCCACTGGATGAACACCATGTACCGCTGTCTTTTCGTGGCCATTGCCACGGCCGCACTGGTGGCGCCCGCCGCCGCCCAGATGCAACGCCACTTTCCTGCCACCGCGCTGCGCGGCGCGATCGTGGTGAGCAGCACCTCCGAGATCAAGCTCAACGGCCGCGCGGCCCAGTTCGCCCCCGGCGTGCGCGTGCGCGACCAGAGCAACATGATCCAGCTGACCGGCGCGCTCGTCGGTCAACGGCTGCGCGTGAACTACACCATCGACACCAGCGGTCTGGTCAAGGACGTGTGGATCCTGCGGCCCGAAGAAGAGGCGATGTGGCCTTGGCCCTCGACACCGGAGCAAGCACAGTCGTGGTCGTTCGACCACGGCGCCCAGGTCTGGACCAAGCCGTGAGCGCGGTGCTTGGGGCAAAGAAGGTCTTCATCAAGACCTTCGGCTG
>JANYFX010000586.1 GCA_025359585.1 Rhizobacter sp.
ACCGTCGCCATCGTCGGTGGCAGCGGCTCCGGCAAGTCGTCCGTGATGAGACTCCTGTTGCGGCTCTATCAACCACAGTCCGGCCGCATCCTGATGGACGACGTCGACATTGCCACCCTGCCCGCCCGCGAACTCCGGTCGATGGTCGCCGTGGTGCCTCAGGACACGGTGCTGTTCAACGATTCGATCGCCGCCAACATCGGGATCGGCAAGGCGGGTGCAAGTCCAAGCGAGATCTGCGATGCCGCTCGGCTCGCTCGTGTGCACGAGTTCATCTCGACGCTTCCAGCCGGTTACGACACCGTGGTCGGCGAACGTGGGCTGAAACTCTCGGGCGGGGAACGCCAACGCGTCGCCATCGCGCGAGCGATCCTGAAGGACCCTCTCGTCTACATATTCGACGAATCGACCTCGATGCTCGACAGCCTGACCGAGATGGCCATTCTGGAGAACCTGCGTGAGACCTCGGTGGGACGCACGACGATCACGATCGCGCACCGCCTGTCCAGCATCCGGTACGCCGACAAGATCGTCGTCCTCGAGCGCGGCAAGGTTGCCGAATGCGGCGATCATGAATCACTTCTGGCCCGCAACGGCGCGTACGCGGCGATGTGGCGCGCTCAGCAGGTTGACGGGAGGCGTGAAGCACCGCACTGAGAGCGGCCCTCCAATCGCATGTGAAGCACTACCCGCCGGCAGCAACTCGAACGCATCCAGACTTCGCATCGACGGCGTGCTTCAACACCGCCATGTCATTCCAGCGCACATATTGCCCACTCAGGGTCGCAGCTGTCTCCGTAGAGAGCACGGTGTCGGTCCGCCGCTCGCCCTTCAACCAGAACCGATACCAGTCGACGTTGCCCTGGAGCGAGATCATGCGTTCGGTCGGCCTTGTCAACGCGTGGGCGCCCTGGGGAATCACGATCATCTCGACCGGTTTGTATTGACGGCGGAGCAGCGCATAGATGTCCCAGTTGTTGCGCACCTCCGGGCCGTAGTTCTCGATCCGCAGCGCAGCCCTCACGCAATCGGTGTGCAGCGAAGGGTCGTTGCGGATCCAGCGCGCCAGCGACTCGCCATACGGTCCGCCTTCGTTCGCACGCTCTTTCCGGAGCTGGACGCCGTCCTGCACGGCATAGGTGATGGTCATCGAGAACAGCGTGTTGGCGTCGCCGTCCAGAAGCGTGGCGGCCCGAATGGGCGTGTCCGAGAATGTCACCAGATTCAGGACACGTTCGCCGGTGGAACTCCAGCCCATGAGGCCAACCTTCTCCCGGTCCACCCAGCCTCGGGCGACAAGCGACTCGATGGCCCCACTCACACCTGCGGTGAATGCCCCGATCTGACCACGTTCGTCGTCCGGCCCATCGCTGGCAGGACCCAGCGGCAGTGCCAACACCAGGATGTTCTCGCGCAAGAAGGCTCGGCCCGCAAACCCGCTCGTGAATCCGTCGTAGACGTTGGACCCATCCCGGTAGAAGCGCGTGGGCGAGAACCCGTAGGTCTGGATCACGAGCGCATGTTTGACCGTCGGATCGAAGTCTGCCGGGACCATCAGACCGCCGTTCCACGGCCTGCCCTTCGCGTCCTTCCACCCGTACTCCCGCATCGTGCCCCAGCTCGCCGCGGAGAACTGCGGGTTCAGCCGAGTGAGACGCACAGCTTCGCCGGCCGGGCCGGACGCCACGATGGCAGGCGGCCGGTTCAGGGCCTCGTCAACGCGCAGTCGCCAGGCCGGCTGCGGAGTGGCAAGGGGCGCCTCCGACACTTCGCGCCAGTTCCCCTCGGCGGTCCGCTCGAAGCGGCGCCGATCTTCTCCGTCGATAGCCACGAAGGCAGCGGGATTTCCGGCAACAGGATGCACTGCTTTCAGCCGACTCTGCAGCACGGCGATGTCCTTGAAGCGCCCCGAGTCCGGCCAGTACTCGACGATGTGCGACGCGGTGCTCGCGGAGGAGTCACCGTCACTTCGTGGCAGGTATGTTCCTGCGATGACGAGCGAAGTCCCTCCTCCCTGCCATAGCCGGTCGGTGCGAAGTTGGTTGCTCTGCAGGGAATCATCCGGTGCGTCGAGCACCGTCTGTTCATGAGCATCGGCGAGTCGATAGATGACGGTTCGGCGCGACACGTAGGAGAACGGACGCGAGTAGTAGCCCAGCGGATCGAGCTGCAGTGAGGGACCGTACTGCGCTGTCGCCTGATCGATCTGCGGGTACTGCCGTGCCCATTCCAGCTGACGCGCCGGCTCGTACCGGGGCAAGGCCGCCCACCGCCCGTCCGGTGAAACGTTCGCACCCGGAAAACCACCGCTGCTTTCGCCAAAAGACTCTCCGAGCTGACGCGCTGCTTCCCGCGAGCCCGCCTCGGCGACCATGTAGCGGTAGCGGCGATGCTGCGCGCGCAAACTGTCCTGACCGAAGTGAACGCTCCAGAACGAGTTCGCCTCGGCGACGAAGCTTCTTGCCCCGGGAGGCATGGGTGGGTTGGGCACGGACGCCACATAGACCACACGCTGCAGATCGTCCGACACGGCGAAGTTGACTAAGCCCGCAGGCTCGAACGTGAGCTGCGTGAGCCGGCGACTCGGAACATCGAGGCGATAGGCTTGGTACGGTTGCTCGTTCATCCGCGCTCGAAACACGATCGTCCCGTTTCCGACCCAGCCTGCTTCTTGGAGCGCCGGATTGAAGTCGGCGCTATCGCTTCGGGACTCCAAGTGCAGAAGCCGGGTCGGCTCCGGCGCCTGCCGCGTTGCAAGACGCTGAGGGCTCACCTCGAGCAACAGGATCTCGTAAAGGTTCCTGTCGGCGTCCACGTCCGCCTGTCGCGTCACGATGAAGGCGTGCTGGCCGTCCGGCGAGATCTGGGACTGGAGCGTGTCGTTGTCGTGGCCTTGGGGCTGGACGATTCGCGTGAACTCGACAACCTCCTTCACCGTAGGACCGACACCGGCGCTCACCATAGGCGACCAACCCGCAGCAGCAATTGCAAGCACGAGGGCCAGGAGAAGCCGGGACAGTCGATGCCAGGCCGTCGCACTGCGACACGAACAGATCTTGGTGGGCATGGAAAGTCCGTAAGCGCGGTCTCAAGGCCCTCTTGTTTCCGGCCGGTGTGATGAGCACGATCTGGTGAGGATGCCCACGCTTGGATGTGTGCACGTAACCGGTCAGATGCACACATGGACAAGCGAGTCATCAAGGAC
>JANYFX010000588.1 GCA_025359585.1 Rhizobacter sp.
CACGCGGCGATGGCGCGGCACGTGGCGCGCCATGGCGCGCCGTTCGGCAAACCCTGCGTGATCCTGTCGGGTGGCGAAACCACCGTGACGGTTAAGAGCAAGGGCGGCCGAGGCGGCCGCGCCACCGAGTTCCTGCTGGGCTGCGCGATCGCGTTGCAGGGCGAGCCCGGCGTGCACGTTTTGGCGGCCGACACCGACGGCATCGACGGCGTCGAAGACAACGCCGGCGCCGTCGTCACGCCCGACACGCTGGCGCGTGCGCAGGCGCAGGGCCTGAAAGCGCAGGACTTCCTCGACCGCAACGACGCCTACAATTTCTTCAAGCCGATCGGCGACCTGGTGGTGCCGGGGCCGACCTTCACGAACGTGAACGACTTCCGGGCGGTGTTGATCGTCTGACAGCAAGGAGTTCCACGATGGCCGAGCGACGTGTCTGTGTGGTGACCGGTTCGTCGTCGGGCATCGGTGCCGCGACCGTTCGGCTCTATGCCCGCCACGGCTGGAACGTGGTGATCAACTTCTCGCGCGACCCGGCGCCGGCCGAAGCGGTGGCGGCCGAGTGCCGCGCACTCGGGGCCGAAGCCTTGTGCGTGAAGGCCGACGTGGCGTCGGACGCCGACTGCAAGCGCCTGGCCGCCGAGGTCGACGCCCGCTTCGGGCGCGCCGACGTGCTCGTCAACAACGCCGGCACGACCAAGTTCGTCGCGCTGAAGGACCTCGACGGGCTCGATGCCGAAGACTTCCAGAATATCTACGCCGTCAACGTGATCGGCGCGTACCAGATGAGCCGCGCGCTGTTGCCGCTGCTCAAGCGCAACGCGGGCGCGGGCATCGTCAACGTCTCGTCGATCGCCTCGATGATGGGCGTCGGTTCCTCGATCGCCTACATGGCGAGCAAGGGCGCTTTGAACGCGATGACGCTCGGGCTGGCGCGCGCACTCGGCCCCGCGATCCGCGTCAATGCGGTCGCGCCGGGCTTCGTCGAAACGCCGTGGCTCAAGGCCGGCTTGGGCGCCGAGCGCTACGAGCAGACCTTGCAGGGATACAAGGCCCGCGCCGCACTCGACGCGGTGATGACACCCGACGACGTGGCCGAAGCCGCCTGGTGGCTCGGCGCCGGCGCGGCCAAGACCACCGGCGAAGTGCTGTTGCTCGACGCCGGCTTGCGGCTGACGCGCGGCTGAAAAAGGCGCGCGTCCCGCGTCGCTGCGTGCTCGTGGAATAGACCGGTGACGGCGAGCGTCTACCCCGGTGCGAACACTTCGTTCGAGCCCGCCACCGGAACCCCACCATGCATTTCGCTACCCGCTTCGCCTCCCTGCTGACCCTGTCTGCCGCCGTCCTGAGCGGCTGCGCTTCGATGACGTCTCCGGCACCCGTCAGCGTGGCCAACGGTGTCTTCGTCGGCCCCAATGGCATGACGCTCTACACCTTCGACAAGGACATGGCCGGCAGCGGCAAGTCGGTCTGCAACGGCCCCTGCGCCACCAACTGGCCGCCGCTGATGGCGGCCGATGCCGACAAGGGCCGCGGCGACTTTTCCGTACTCACGCGTGACGACGGCAAGAAGCAGTGGGCCGTCAAGGGCATGCCGCTGTACTTCTGGGTCAAGGACGCCAAGGCTGGCGACAAGACCGGCGACGGCGTGTTGAACGTCTGGCACACCGCCAAGCCCTGATCACGACGGCGGGCCGCCCCGGGAGGGGTTCGCCCGCGTTTCGCATCCGTCCGGCCCCACCCGACGAAACAGGGAAATCCCCCAAGGACGCAAGTTTGTAAACCGATACAGTAAACCGGTACACAGAAGTGGCGATTCGCCCACTCACAACACCGGAGACACCCCATGGTTGCAAATGCCCGTCGTCGATTCGTGCAGGCCGGGTCGGCCGCGTCGCTGCTGGCGCTGGCCGGCTTTCCCGCCGTCACGCGCGCGCAGGCGAATGTCGCGTTGCGTTTCTCGTCGTCGATGACGGCCGACGACAACGCGGCGCACTACGTCTGGTACCAGCGGCTCGACGCCAACCTGAAGGCCGCCGTCGGCGACCGCATCAAGATCGACTACTTCCCGAACAACCAGCTCGGCAAGGAAAGCGACGTGGTGCAGCAGGTCAAGGTCGGCTCGATCGACATGATGGTCACCGGCTCGTCGATCTGGGCCACGGTGTTGCCCGAGCTCGGCATGCTCGACCTCGGCTACGTGTTCGACAGCTATGCCCACGTGGCGAAGGCGATGGACGGCGCGGCCGGCAAGCAGCTGAACGAGCTGCTGCAGCAGCGCACCGGCTGCAGCGTGTTGACCTGGACCTCGCACTTCGGCCCGCGCAGCGTCTACACCAAGACGCAGATCAAGTCGCTGGCCGACATCAAGGGCGTGAAGCTGCGCGTGCTGCCGACGCCGGCCTTCATCGAGACCTTCAAGATCATGGGCGCGATCCCCACGCCCATTCCTTTCGGCGAGCTGTACATGGCGGCGCAGACCGGCGTGGTCGACGGCTTCGAGCATGACGCCGCCACCGTGCTGGCGAGCAAGCTCAACGAAGTGACGAAGTCGTGCTGGCTGACCGAGCACCTGTTCAGCCCGATGGTCGTCGTGATCGGCAAGCGCAGCCTCGACCGCATCCCGGCCGAGCTGCGCCCGGCCTTCATGAAGGCCGTGGCCGACAGCACCACGCAGCAGCGTGCGCTGGCCGGCGAGAAGGGCGCTGGCGCGATCGAGGAACTCAAGCGCAAGGGCATGACCTTCTTCCCGATGGCCGCCGCCGACCGCGCCGCGGTGCGCAAGGAGATGGAAGCCAAACTGTGGGCCGACTTCGCCAAGCAGTACCCGGTGACGGGGCCGCTGTTCGCCGCCATCGGCAGCGCGCGCGCCTGAGCGGCCGTGTCGAATACCGCCACGCTGCCCGTCTGGGGCTTTCGTGCCGACACGCAGCCCGGGCGCTGGCTGGCCCAGCTGACGCGCACGATCGAAGTGCTGTCGGGCGTGGTGCTGGCGGTCGACGTGCTGGTGGTGTTCGCCTCGGTGGTGTTCCGCTACGCGCTGCACGACCCGGTCGACTGGGCCGAAGAGGTCGCACGGGCGCTGATGCTGATGCTCGTGTTCTTCGGCGCCGCCACGGTGCTGGCACGCAGCCAGCACGTCGGCGTCGACCTGTTCCGCCAACTGCTGCCGGCGCGCTGGCAGCCGGCGCTGGTGC
>JANYFX010000639.1 GCA_025359585.1 Rhizobacter sp.
CGGTCGCGATTTCGCCAGTGGCTGCTTTGAGCAGCGGCGGCCCGGCCAAGAAAGCACGAGCCCGGCCGCGCACCATGATGACGTGGTCGGACAGGCCGGTCATGTAGGCTCCGCCCGCTGTCGACGAGCCGTGCACGACCGCGATAACTGGAAGGCCTGCTGCTGACAAGCGCGCCAGCATGTAGAACGCGCTGCCACCGTGGATGAACTGTTCGACGCGGTACTTCAGCAGATTCGCACCGGCCGACTCGACCAGGTGCACGAAGGGCAGCTTGTTCTCGAGCGCGATGGCCTGCGCGCGCTGCAGTTTTTCCAGCCCTTGCGGTTGCAGCGCGCCCGCGTCGATGCCGGCGTCGTCGGCGACCAGCATCACGCGCGTGCCACGCACCACGCCGATGCCTGCGATCACGCCGCCGCCGGGCACCGACTTCTCTGGGTCGGGTACGTCCTGCAGCCAGCCGGCGAGCGTGGAGAGTTCGAGAAAGGGCACGCCGGGGTCGAGCAGCCGCGCCACGCGCTCACGCGGCAGCAACTGGCCGCGTTTGTCGAACAGGGCTTGTGCGCGCTGGCTTGCTGCACGTGTGCGCGCTTCGAGCGCTCGCCATTGTTCGATCAGGCCGAGGCCGTAGCCGCGGTTGGTGGCGAAGGCTTCGCTGCCGGCATCGATGCGCAAGGGCAGGGTCGGCATGCTCAGCCTTGCAAGACCTTGGGCGTGGCCGCGAACTGGAACCCGTCGAACTGGGTGTTGCTGCCACCCGTGCCCACTTCGGGCCAGATGCGCTTGGCGTTCGGCGCGGCGCCGTCGATGCGCAGACACGCGCCCGAGATGAAGGCGGCGGCCGGTGACAGCAGGAACACGATCGCGGCCGAGACCTCGCTTTCGGTGCCTAGCCGGCGCAGCGGCACCAGCTCTTTCATTCCGCGGATCGTCTCCCGCATCATCGGTGGGTACTGGTCCATGCCGCTCGACGCGATCCAGCCCGGTGCCACCGCATTGCTGCGGATTGGCGCCCATTCGAGCGCCGCCGTTTCGGTGAAGTTGAGCATGCCGGCGCGCGCCGCGCCCGAGTGGCCCATGCCCGGCATGCCGCCCCAGATGTCGGCAATGATGTTGACGATGGCGCAGTCGTCGGCCTCGTCGGTGCCCATCCATTGCGTCACGCATTCGCGCGCCATCAGGAAGCCGCCGGTCAGGTTGTTGCGCACGACCGCGTCCCAACCCTTGGCGCTGATCGATGCGAGCGGGGAGGGGAATTGCCCGCCGGCGTTGTTGACGAGGCCGTCGATGCGGCCGTGGCGTTTGAGCACGGCGGCGACCGTGGCGCGCACCGCTTCTTCTTCGCGGATGTCGCAAGTGTGTGTGGAGCACACGCCGCCTGCTGCTTCGATTTCAGCGCGAACGGCTTCGAGCTTTTCAGCCTTGCGGCCGACGATGGCAACGGCCGCTCCAAGAGCCGCCAGCTCGTGCGCCGTGCAGCGCCCGATGCCCGAGCCGCCGCCGGTGACGATCACCACCTTGCCGGCAAACAAGCCCGGCTGAAACACCGATCGATACGCCGACATTCGCATCCCGAAATGGTTGCCAACCAAGCACTTGCTTGGTGACTTGCCGCGCAGTGTGCGCGTGGCCATAATGGCTTGTCAATCGGAGGCGACACCATGACTCACGCAATGATCTTCGACGCCGTGCGCACGCCGCGCGGCAAGGGCAAAAAAGACGGCAGCCTGCACGAGGTCAAGCCGGTCGACCTGCTCGCCGGCCTGCTCGTTCAGTTGCAGAAGCGCCTGGCCTTCGACCCGGCCCAGCTCGACGACGTGGTGATGGGCGTGGTCTCGCCGGTGGGCGAGCAGGGCTCGGTGATCGCGAAGACCGCGGCGCTGAAGGCGGGCTGGGACTTCCGCGTCGCCGGCATGCAGATCAACCGCTTCTGCGCGTCGGGCCTGGAAGCCGTGAACCTCGCTGCGCAGAAGGTCGCAAGCGGCTGGGAAGACATGGTCGTGGCCGGCGGGGTCGAGAGCATGTCGCGCGTGCCGATCGGCGCCGACGGTGGCGCCTGGGCGCAAGACCCGGAAACCAACTTCGCGACCGGTTTCGTGCCGCAGGGCATCGGCGCCGACCTGATCGCCACGCTGGCCGGCTGGGGCCGCGAAGACGTCGACCGCTTTGCGCTGACATCGCAGCAGCGCGCTGCCGCCGCGCAGGCTGCCGGCCATTTCGACCGCTCGGTGATCGCGGTGACCGACAGCATCGGCCTGCCGGTGCTGGAGCGCGACGAGTTCATCAAGCCTCGCACCACGCTCGAAGGATTGGCGTCGTTGAAGGTCGCGTTCGGCGAACTCGGCGGTATGGGCTTCGACGCGGTCGCGCTCGCACGCTACCCGCAGGTCGAGCGCATCCATCATGTGCACACGGCCGGCAACTCGTCGGGCATCGTCGATGGCGCTGCTGCGGTGCTGATCGGCAGCGAGGCGAAAGGCCGCGAGATGGGCCTCACGCCGCGCGGGCGTGTTGTCGCGACCGCCTTGTCGGGGGCCGACCCGACCATCATGCTGACCGGCCCGATGCCGGCCACGCGAAAGGCGCTGGCGAAAGCGGGGCTGACCATAGCCGACATCGACCTGTTCGAAGTCAACGAAGCCTTCGCCGCCGTGCCGATGCGCTTCATGTTGGAGATGGGCGTGCCGCACGAGAAGGTCAATGTCAACGGCGGTGCGATCGCGCTCGGCCACCCGCTGGGCGCCACCGGCGCGATGCTGATCGGCACCTTGCTCGACGAGCTGGAGCGCCGCCAGTTGAAACGTGGCCTCGTCACCTTGTGCGTCGGCGGCGGCATGGGCATCGCCACCATCATCGAAAGAGTTTGACATGCAGACGATTCGCTACGAACTCGACGAGGCGGGTATCGCCACTGTCACGCTCGACGCACCCGGCGCGCCGGTCAACACGATGACGCCGCAGTGGCAGACCGACCTGGCCGAAGTGGCCGATGCGCTTGAGCGCGACAAGGCGCAGATCAAGGGTGTCTTGCTCACTTCGGCGAAGACCACTTTCTTCGCCGGCGCCGAACTGAACAGTGTGCTGAAGCTGAAGGCCGAAGACGCGGCTCCCGGATTCAAGAGCATCGAAGCGATGAAACGCAGCTTCCGTCGCATCGAAACGCTGGGCCGGCCGGTCGTTGCGTTGCTCAACGGCGCCGCGCTCGGCGGCGGCTGGGAAGTGGCGCTTGCGGCGCACGCCCGCTTCGCGCTCGACGACCGCAAGATCCAGTTCGGCACGCCCGAGGTGTCGCTCGGCCTGATCCCCGGCGCCACCGGCATCACGAAGACCGTGCGTTTGCTCGGTCTGATGGCAGCCCAGCCCTACCTGCTCGAAGGGCAGCTCTTCGGCCCGCGCGAGGCACTCGAACTCGGGCTCGTGCAAGGCCTGGGCGACAGCATCGAGAGCCTGCGAGCGCAGGCGCTGGCGTGGATCGCCGAGCACCCCGACGCGACGCAACCGTGGGACCGCAAGGACTACAAGATGCCCGGCGGCCCCCCGGCCAGCCCGAAGATCGCAGCCGGCCTCGTCGTCGCGCCTGCCATGCTGGCGCAGAAGACGCGCGGCCTGTACCCGGCGGCGCACGCGATCCTGGAAGCGATGGTCGAAGGCGCGATGGTCGACTACGACACCGCCACCCGCATCGAGAGCCGCAAGCTCGCGAAGACCATGGTGAGCCAGACCACGAAGAACATGGTCACGGCGTTCTTCTTCAACATGAATGCGATCAAGTCAGGCAAGTCACGTCCTGCTGGTGTTCCGCGCTGGAAGCCGACGAAGGTGGGTGTGCTCGGCGCCGGGATGATGGGTGCGGGAATCGCGCACGCAGCCGCTTCGCGCGGCTTTGCGTGTGTGCTGAAAGACGTGGGCATCGACAAAGCGAGAGCGGGGTTCGAAGTGGTGCGCAAGCTGACCGTGCCGCTGGTGGCCCGAGGCCGCATGAGCGAGGTGCAACAAGCGCAGTTGCTGAACCTGATCACGCCGACTGCCGACGCCACCGAACTGCAAGGCTGCGAACTGATCATCGAAGCCGTGTTCGAACAGCGCGATCTGAAGGCCACGGTCACGCGCGAGGCCGAGCCGATGCTGGCGACAGGTGGCGTGTTCGCCTCGAACACGTCGACGCTGCCGATCACCGGCCTGGCCCAGGCGAGTGCGCGGCCCGACAAGTTCATCGGCCTGCACTTCTTCTCGCCGGTGCACAAGATGAAGCTGGTCGAGATCATTCGCGGCGAGCGGACCGACGACGAAACCGTGGCGCGGGCCTTCGACTTCGTGACCGCGCTCGGCAAGATTCCGATCGTCGTCAACGACTCGCGCGGCTTCTTCACGAGCCGCGTCTTCGGCACCTTCGTGATGGAAGGGGCGACGATGCTCGCCGAGGGCATCAAAGCGCCCATGATCGAACACGCGGCCCTGGCCGCAGGCATGCCGGTCGGGCCGCTCGCGGTGCTGGACGAAACCTCGCTGTCGCTGTCGGTCCACGTGATGGACCAGACGCGTGCCGATTTCGCTGCGGCGGGCAAGCGCTTCGAGCCCGGCGTCGGTGAGCTTCTGGTCGAGCGCCTTGTGAAGGAACTCAAGCGCCCGGGCCGTGCCGGCGGTGGCGGTTTCTACGACTACCCGGCGGGCGGGGCCAAAACCCTGTGGCCTGAACTGAAGGCCCTGTTCGAGCGCGCGGACGTGTCGGCCACGGTGGACGAACTGAAGCAGCGTCTGCTCTACCGCCAGGCCATCGAAACAGCGCGCTGCCTGGCCGAGGGCGTGCTGACGAACACGGCCGACGCCAACATCGGCTCGATCTTCGGCATCGGCTTTCCGGCCTGGACGGGTGGCGCGATGCAGTTCATCGAGTCCGAGGGGCGTGCCCGTTTCATCGCGAACGCCGATGCGCTGGCGGCAAAACACGGCGAGCGTTTCGCCTTGTCGCCCGAAGTGCGGCGCTGCATCGAAGCGCTGCCGACCTGAGCCCTCTTCGTTCAGGCGTGAAAAAGCCCCGCACGCGGGGCTTTTCTTCTGCCGTGCCGAAGATTCACTTCAGCGTCATGATCCACTGCACCAGTTGTTTGGCTTCGGCTTCGTTGACTTGCGCATTGGCCGGCATCGGCACCGGGCCCCAGACGCCCGAACCCCCTTTGATCACCTTCTGCGAGAGCTTGTCGACCGCATCTTTCTGGCCGGCATACTTGGCGGCGACATCTTTGTAGGCCGGGCCGACGACCTTCTTGTCGATGGCATGGCAGGCCATGCAGTTTTTCTTCTGTGCCAGATCGGCATTGGCAAAGGCGGGAGCCGACGCAAGGGTGGCAAGGGCAATCAGGAGGGCGGGCGTGAATTTCATGGGTTCCTCTTGGACAATCCGGGTTGGAGACACTCAGCTACATTCAGCATAACGGATCGCCGCGAAGCCGGTTGACGACGGGTCACCCGAGCGAAAACTGCGGTCAAGGAGTCGAAACATGTTCTTCGTCATCGTCGGCGTCTTGCTGATCGTGCTCAATCTTGCCGGGATCGGCCCGATCGCGCTGTGGAACTGGGAATTCAGCGGCGACCTGTGGAAGTTCACGGTGCCCTTCATCCTGGCGGCGCTGTGGTGGTGGTGGTCCGACGCCACGGGTGTGAACAAGCGCCGTGAAATGAACAAGATGGCGGCGAAGAAACAAAAGCGCCGCGAGGAAAACCTCCAAGCGCTCGGCATGAGCCCGCGCAAGAGCCGCAAGCGCTGAGCTTGCGGCCGCGAGCGCCGACCATCAATCGAACTTGTCGAGCACCGCGCCCGAACTTGCGCTCGATGCGTTGAAAGCGAACTTGGCCAGCACGCCGCGTGTGTAGCGTGGTGAAGGTGCCTTCCACACGGCCCGGCGCTGCCCCAGCTCGGAATCGCTGACGTTGAGTTGCAAGCTCAGCGTGTGCGCATCGATGGTGATCGAGTCGCCTTCCTGCACCAATGCGATGTTGCCGCCAGCGTAAGCCTCGGGCGCCACGTGGCCGACGACCATGCCCCAGGTGCCGCCCGAAAAACGCCCGTCGGTGATCAGGCCGACCGATTCGCCGAGCCCCTGGCCGATCAGCGCGCCGGTGGGTGCCAGCATCTCCGGCATGCCGGGCGCACCCTTGGGGCCGAGGTAACGCAGCACCATCACGTCGCCGGCCACGATCTTCTTCGCCATGATCGCGGCGAGCGCCGATTGTTCGTCGTCGAAAACGCGCGCCGGGCCTGTCATCACCGGGTTCTTCAGGCCGGTGATCTTGGCCACGCAGCCTTCGGGCGACAGGTTGCCGCGCAGGATCGCGAGGTGGCCTTGTTCGTACATCGGCTTGTCGATCGTGCGGATCACGTTCTGGTCGGCACGCGGCGCGTCGGGAATGGCGGCGAGGTTCTCGGCCACGGTCTTGCCGGTGATCGTGATGCAGTCGCCGTGCAACAGCCCGGCCTTCAGCAGCAGCTTCATCACCTGTGGAATGCCACCAGCCTGGTGCAGGTCGACCGCGAGGTACCGGCCCGACGGCTTCAGATCGCACAGCACGGGAACCTTCTTGCGCATGCGCTCGAAGTCGTCGATCGTCCACTCGACGCCGGCCGTGTGCGCGATCGCCAGGAAGTGCAAGACCGCGTTGGTCGAGCCGCCGGTGGCCATGATCACCGCCACGGCGTTTTCGATGCTCTTGCGCGTGACGATGTCGCGCGGCTTCAGGTCGGCTTTCACCGCTTCAACGAGCACCCGTGCCGCTTCGGTGGCGGCCTTCGAAATCTCGTCGTGGGTGTTCGCCATGGTCGACGAATACGGCAGGCTCATGCCCAGCGCCTCGAAGGCCGAGCTCATCGTGTTGGCGGTGTACATGCCGCCGCACGAGCCGCTGCCGGGAATGGCGCGGCGCTCGATCTGGCAGAAGTCTTCTTCGCTCATGTTCCCGGCGCTGAACTGGCCCACGGCCTCGAACACGCTGACGATGTTCAGGTCCTGGCCCTTGTAGCGCCCCGGCAGGATCGTGCCGCCGTAGACATAGATGGCCGGCACGTTGGCGCGCAGCATGCCCATCATGCCGCCGGGCATGTTCTTGTCGCAGCCGCCGACCACGAGCACGCCGTCCATCCACTGGCCGCCCACGCAGGTCTCGATGCAGTCGGCGATCACCTCGCGCGAGACCAGGCTGTACTTCATGCCTTCGGTGCCCATCGCCATGCCGTCGCTGATGGTCGGCGTGCCGAAGATCTGCGCGTTGCCGCCGGCCGCTTCGATGCCGGCCACGGCCGCGTCGGCGAGCTTTTGCAGGCCCGAGTTGCAGGGCGTGATCGTCGAGTGGCCGTTGGCCACGCCGATCATCGGCTTCTTGAAGTCGCCTTCTTCGTAGCCGAGGGCGTAGTACATCGAGCGGTTGGGCGCACGCGCCACGCCTTCGGTGATGTTGGCCGAACGTCGGTTGATCTTCATGGGGTGTCTCCTCTGGCAAGGCGGAGAGTATCCAGGGCCGTCGGCTCAGCGTCCAATATATGTTTCAGCCGGCATTGATATGCTCTGCAAATGAAAGACGAACCCGCTGTGCCCACCGTCGAGCTGCGCGCCTGGCGCCAGTTCCTGATGCTGGCCGAGCACTTGCACTTCGGGCGTGCCGCCGCGCTGCTGCACATGACCCAGCCACCGCTGACGCTGGCGATGCAGCAGATGGAGCGCCGGCTCGGCGTGGCGCTGTTCGAGCGCACGCGGCGCAGCGTGGCGCTCACGCCGGCGGGGCTCGCGCTGGTCGAGCCGGTGCGGCAACTGCTGCGACAGGCGGCGGCGCTGCCGGCCTTGGCCCGCAGTGCGACGAGTGGCGAGATCGGCCGCATTCGCCTTGGCTTCATCTCGACCGTGGGCTTCGGCCCTCTGCCGGCCTGGTTGCGCGGTTTTCGCGAGCGCTGCCCGGGCATCTCGGTCGAGCTGCGCGAAGCGACCGGCGACGTGCAGCTCAAGGCCTTCGAGCGCACCGAGATCGATGCCGGCTTCGTGCTGCACGCGCCCGGCATGGCTCCGGGTGCGGCACTCGGCCTGCAGACGTTGTCGCTCGGCGTCGAGCCGCTGGTGCTCGCACTGCCCGAATCGCTGCCCTGGGCCGCGGCACGCCGGCTGCGCCCGAGCGACATCCTCGCGCAGCCACTGGTGATCTTCCCGCGCGCCATCACGCCGTCGCTGTTCGACGCGGTGCTCGCGTTCTATCACCGGCAAGGTGTCACGCCGGCGATCGCGCAGGAGGCCATTCAGATGCAGACCATCGTCAACCTCGTCTCGGCCGGGCTCGGCATCGCGCTCGTGCCCAAAGCGGTGACGCAGTTGCAGCGCGCCGGGGTGGTCTACCGGCCGCTGCCGGCAGCGCTCGCGGCGGCTGCGCCGCAGTGCGAGACCAGCCTCGTGTGGCCTGCGGGGGCCGAGCCGGCGGTACAACGCTTCGTCGAGTTCGTGCGCGAATTGTTGTGAAGGCCGCTGGGGTATCGTTCGCGCTGCCTCTTGCTCCCGAACCGCCCCATGCTCGTCTATCCGCACTTCAACCCGGTCGCGCTGCAGCTCGGTCCGATCGCCATTCACTGGTATGGCCTCACCTACCTCGCAGCCTTCGGCCTGTTCATCTGGCTGGGTGCGCAGCGCGTCAAGCTCGCGCAGTTCATCCAGGCCGGCTGGGCGCGACGCGACATCGAAGACCTGCTGTTCTACGGCGTGCTCGGCGTGGTGATCGGTGGGCGGCTCGGTTATGTGCTGTTCTACAAACCCGGCTACTACGCGGCCCACCCGCTCGAGGTGTTCGCGGTCTGGAAAGGCGGCATGGCGTTCCATGGCGGGCTGCTCGGCGTGCTGGTTGCGATGGCAGTGTTCGCGCGCATGCGCGGCCGGCGTTTCCTGGCCGTGACCGACCTGATCGCGCCGTGCGTGCCGACGGGCCTGGCCTGCGGGCGCATCGGCAACTTCATCAACGGCGAGCTGCCGGGGCGCGAAGCCGACCCGAGCCTGCCGTGGGCCATGATCTACCCGCAGACGGGGTCGAACATTCCGCGTCACCCATCTTCGCTCTACCAGTTCCTGCTCGAAGGCTTGCTGCTGTTCGCCGTGCTGTGGTTCTACGCGAAGAAGTCGCGCGGGCTGGGCCAGGTGTCGGGCGTGTTCCTGATCGGCTACGGGGTGCTTCGGTTCATCGCTGAATTCTTCCGCGAGCCCGATGACTTCCTCGGCTTGCTGAGCTTGGGCATGAGCATGGGGCAATGGCTGTGTGTGCCGATGGTGCTTGCCGGCGTTGCGATGTGGCTCTGGGGGCGCGGGCGGTCGGCCGCATGAAGGGCTTGCGAATCGCCGCGCTCGGTGCGCTGGTCTTCTCGTTGCCGCTCTGCGCTCAAACCGTCAAGGACGCGTCGCTCGCCGCGCTGCTCGAAGCCGGCCACTTCATCGAAGCCGAGCGTGCCGCCACGGCGCGCATCGCGGCGCGGCCCGACGACATGGACGGCTACGCGGCGCTGACCCTGTCGGTGCTGAATGCCAATGACGGCGCGCGCCGCGAGATCGCGCTGAAGCAACTCGAAGCCTGCGCCGCGCGTTTGCCGCAAGCCGCCATGTGCCACTACGGTGTGGGCAGCGTGCTCGGCGCGCAAGCCATGTCGCAGGGCATGCTCAAGGCGCTGGGCAGCGTCGGCCGGGTGCGCGATGAGCTCGCTCGTGCGGTCGAACTCGACCCGCTGCTCTATGCGGCACGCAATGCGCTGGTGCAGTTCTATCTGGTCGTGCCCGGCATCGCCGGGGGCAGCGTGGCCAAGGCGCGCGAGATCGCCAGCGCGGCGAGCGCGCGCCAGCCCGAGCACGCCAAGCTGCTGCTGGCGCTGGTCGACATCGGCCAGAAGAAGCACGAGCAGGCCGAGTCGTCGCTGGCGTCGGTGCGCGCCGGTGACGACAAGGAACTGGCCGCCGACGTGGCCGAGGTCTGGTCCCAGCTCGGCTTCACCTACCTGAACGACAGGCAGGACACGAAGGCGCGCACGGTCTTCGAACGTTTGGTGCGCGAACGGCCGAACAGCCCGCGTAGCCACTACGGCCTGGGCCGCGTGCTCACCGATGCCGGTCAGTTCGACCCGGCGATTGCCGCATTCGAGCGTGCGAGCGCGCTCGACCGCACGGCCGAGTTGCCGATCGACTACCGCGCGGCGCTGGCCTACCAGGGCAAGGGTGACCGCGACAAGGCGCGCTCGCTGCTGACACGCTTCGTGGCTGCGGGCAAAGGCAACCCGAAGAACATCGACGATGCAAAAAAACGCCTGGTGCAACTGGCCGAAGCCAGCTGAAGCTCGCCTCTAAAATCATCCCATGCGCCAAATCTTCTTCGACACCGAAACCACTGGCCTCAGCCCCGAGTCGGGCGACCGCATCATCGAGATCGGGTGTGTGGAAATGGTCGGTCGCCGCCTGACCGGGCGCAACCTGCACTTCTACGTCAACCCGGAGCGGCGCAGCCACGAAGATGCGGTCAAGATCCACGGCCTGACCGATGAGTTCCTCGCCGACAAACCGCTGTTCGCGGCGGTCGCCGACGAACTGCTCGACTACCTCGCCGGGGCCGAAATCATCATTCACAACGCCGGCTTCGACGTGGGCTTTCTGAACGAAGAACTGCGGCGCCTCGGTCGCCCCAAGTTCGCGACGCTGGTGGACAAGATCACCGACAGCCTCTCGATGGCGCGCGAGATGTTCCCCGGCAAGGCGAACTCGCTCGACGCGCTGTGCAAGCGGCTCGAGGTCGACAACTCCAACCGCAGCCTGCACGGCGCCTTGCTCGACGCCGGCTTGCTGGCCGAGGTCTACATCCGCATGACACGCGGGCAGAACTCGCTGGTGATCGACGCGGGTGAAACCTCGGCCGCGCAAATGGCGCTCGACGCGGTCGACTTCGGTGCGCTGGAACTGCCCGTGATCGAAGCCAACGAGGCGGAAGCGGCGGCGCACGCATCGATGCTCGTGGATCTCGACAAGGCCAGTGGCGGCAAGACGGTCTGGCGGCTGTCGAGCGAGCTGGCTGTGGCATAATCTGCCGCTGTTTGGAACCCCACCAGACGAGAAATTTGGGCGGTTAGCTCAGGGGTAGAGCACAACATTCACACTGTTGGGGTCGGAGGTTCGAAGCCTTCACCGCCCACCATCAAGAGGCTGCCAAGGTCGCTTCGTCAGAAGCGCGTGGCGCGTCTCAGGCGTCCAAGCTCCGGGCGAACCGGCGATCGTCAGATTCGGCAGCAGCAATCACCCGCTGTAAGGCCGCCAGGGCGCTGGCTGCACCACGTCGCACGAAGACTGCTCATGGTCTTTGGCTGGATGTTCGCCTACAAGAACTTCACCATCGCCGGGGTGCTTCGCGCACTGCGCTAAAGCGACCAGGACCGAGCTGCCCCAGGCATCTCCTGAGACCGTCGGTGGTATCGCCAAGCTCGTGTTTCCTGGCGCTGTCGCTCGCCGCAGCTCACCAACAGGCTGGTGCTCGGTCGGGTGCCGCCTGGCGATGAAAAAAGTTCTTCCACGACCGAGCAACCGGCGATGAAGGTTTCGGCTTTCAAGGCCCAAGTCACCCGACGACAAGGCTCGCTCGTTCGCTTGTCTCAGGGTCGAGTGGCGCCGGCACGGTGGCCGATCAGCAGGCTGGCGCGTGGTCCCGACGACAGTCTGCGGCTCGCTTGTGTGCGAGAACGTACAGACCTTTCTTGACCTTCTCCTACGTGCATTGGGACGCTCGTCCGACGCCCGCGCTTGAGTGCGCGTTCGATGATTCAACCGACATCGACACAGCTCAACACTCAAGCTTACGGAGACAAAAATGAAATCGATTCTTACGATTTGCACACTGCTCGCAACCCAGGTTGCGTTGGCTGAAACAACGGTCAGCACCCCTGCTGTCGGCGCATGGACGCTCAAGCGCGGCAACACGACCGTTTCAAGCGCAACAGGCCCGATCGGCGATTGCAGGGCGAGGGCGTCTGCGGATGCCGAGTCGCGCAGCGCGGGAGCGACCTACACCTGCACACAACCCGAAACGCTCACGGTCACTTACACCGTCGCGCCGGTGCAATGCAGCGGCACGCAACCCGCCAGCGACACACAGCAGGCAACGTGCCCGAGCGGCAGCTTCGGCACCTTCACGCAGACTCGCAGCTACAGCGCCAACCCCTCACCGACTTGCTGGCAGCCTGGTGCATGGGCGCCCACGACACCGGCGGCGGGCGCCTGTTCGACCACTGCGCCGAGCGGCACTTTTGTGACGACCTTCGACACCACCGAAACCCCGTTGAGCGAAGGCGGTGCGTGGAGACGATCGAACAACCCGTGGACGAACGTGAAGGTACAGAATGGCGTAGCTGTCGTCGTAGCCGTTTGTCACGCCGTTGGTGCCGAAGGCCACG
>JANYFX010000754.1 GCA_025359585.1 Rhizobacter sp.
CCGGCACGAAGGGAACGTGCATCGCCTTCATATCGGCCCGGATTCGAAGAACTTGAAGCGCCCTCAGGTGACGCGCGGCTTGACCCAGATCCACGCGAACACACCCACGCTCATCATCAGCAACGAGGCCACCGCGAGCCACACGGTGGAGTGCATCACCAGCGGCGCGATCAAGCCCGCCACCAGGCCGTTGGCCAGGCTGCCCACGCAGGCCTGGAACGACGAGGCCATGCCGCGCCGCTCGGGCACCAGGTCGAGCACCATCAGCGTGACCACCGGCACCATCAGCGCCCAGCCGAAAGCGTAGATGCCCAGCGGCAGCAGCGCCCACCACGCCTGCGGCGTGAACACGAGGTTCAGGCCGAGGTTCAGCAAGGAGATCAGCACCATGATCAGGAAACCATGGCGGATCTGGTGCTGCGGCTTGATGCGGCCTGCCAGTCGCCCCGACATCCACGCGCCACCCATGATGCCGGCGATCGTGATCATGAAGAACCAGAAGAACTGCCCCGGCGCCAGCCCCAGGTGTTCGCCGAGGAACACGGGCGCCGACAGCACGTAGAGGAACATGCCGTTGAACGGAATGCCGCTGGCCAGCGCCAGCACCATGAAGCGTGCACTCGAGCCCATCTCCCAATACCCGTGCATCAGGTTGCGCACGTTGAACGGCTGGCGCTGCGACAGATGCAGGGTCTCGGGCAGCAGCTTGTAGTTGGCGACCCAGAGCACGACACCCACGCCGACCAGGAACCAGAAGATCGCGTGCCAGCCGGTGTGCACGAACAGGAAGCCGCCGACGATCGGCGCGACCGCCGGCGCCGCGCCGAAGTAGATCGTCACCTGCGACATCACGCGTTGCGCGTCGGCCGGCGGGAACATGTCGCGAATCACCGCGCGCGAGATCACGATGCCGGCGCCCGCCGACATGCCCTGCACCGCGCGAAAGAACACCAGCGCACCGATGTGCTGCGACATCGCGCAGCCGACCGAGGCCAGCGTGAACACCGCCAGCCCCCAGAGCACGACCGGGCGCCGGCCGAAGCTGTCGGAAAGCGCGCCATGGAAGAGATTCATGATCGCGAAGCCGAACAGGTAGGCCGACAGCGTCTGCTGCATTTCCACCGGCGTGGCGCCGATGGCTGCGGCAATGCCGGTGAACGCCGGCAGGTAGGTGTCGATCGAGAAGGGACCGAGCATGCCCAGGCAGGCCAGCAGAACGGCGAGGGCCCAGCGCGGGGCGCGCCAGAGGGTATGTGCGTCGGGGTTCATGCGAGCGGCCGAGTCTAGGGCACGCAGGGTCTCGACCCGGGCTGCGGCCGCGCCTATGCTGGTGCGACCGTTGAACCCGGGAAGCCCATGAACCTCGCACACATCGACATCAGCCCGCTCACGCCGCAACGGCTCGCAGACTTTCTGGACTTCTTCGAGCAGCGCGCCTTCGCCGACAACCCGAAGTGGCTGTCGTGCTATTGCCACTTTCCGCATGCAGACCACGCCAACATCGTCTGGAAGGACCGCAGCGCGGCGCAGAACCGGGCCGCCACCTGCGGGCGCATCGAAGCCGAGAAGATGCAGGGCTGGCTCGCCTACGCCGACCGCCAGGCCATCGGCTGGTGCAACGCCGGCCCGCGCGGGTTCGTCGAGGGCTTGTTCGACGCGCCCGAGCCGCTTGCCGACCGCATCGGCGCGATCGCCTGCTTCGTCGTCGCGCCCGCCTTTCGCGGCCAGGGCCTGGCCACGGCGCTGCTCGGCGCCGCCTGCGACGGCCTGCGCAAGCGTGGTTTCGAGTGGGCCGAGGCTTACCCGCGCAGCGACGCGGCCGACGCCGCGCAGCACCACCACGGGCCGCTGGCGATGTACACGGCGGCCGGTTTCGAGATCACGAAGGACGACGGCGAGGGTGGCCTGACGGTGCGCAAGCCGCTGACCCGCACCGAAGCATGAAAAGTGTGAAGCGAGCCGATAGGCCGGATTCTGTGCAGCCGGCGCCTCTTGCGAAGCGCCGGCCGTGACCGCCATTCCTCTGGGCCGTGCATCGCTGCACGGCTCGGTGCTACCTACCCGCACACATCTCCCCGGGCCGGGGCCGTGAACGACGCGGTTGCCCGCGCCACCCAACGTGTGCCTATTTGGTATTGCTGCGCGTAGAGATTGCCCGTTTCACCCGAACTGAATCGGCTCGTCTCTGTTGCTCTGATCCTCACCTCACGGTGGACAGCCGTTAACTGCTACGCCGCCCTGCGCAGTCCGGACCTTCCTCCAGTGCGCCCTTTCGGGCCTTGCACCAGCGGCGGTCTGGCTTGCTTCACCGGGCGGATTATGGGCGCGGGCCACCGCAGGTGCGGCATCGGCACAACACATCGGCCGCGCGAAGGGCTCCCGCCCTTTGAAACAAACACTTTCGTCAACCGATCGGGGGATCCCGCGTTCTAATACGTGCCGCGCTCAAGCGGTCGGCTCTGGCAGATCGCCAGCAGGTCGACTTGACGAAGGCATGTCGCTCCGAGTGCGTTGGCTCCCCCGAAATGCCCTTCCCCCCCGTTCTGTACAGGAGATATCCAATGATGATGAAAAACGCTCTCTCGATCGTGGCCGCTGTCGCTGCCGCCATGTTTGCCCAAGCTTCGTTCGCCCAGGCTTCGGCCCCGGCCGCACGTGCTGATGTCAAGGCTGAAACGAAGGCCGCTGCCAAAGAAGGCAAGCTGACCCCGGCTGGCGAAGGCGCTGCTCCGACGGAAAAGTCGACCACCAAGTCGACCAAGACGCGCGCCGAGCGCAAGGCCGAGACGAAGGCTGCCGCCAAAGAAGGCAAGCTGACCCCGGCTGGCGAAGGCGGCGCAAAGCCCGCGGCCGCTTCCGGTTCGGCTGCTGCCCGCGCTGACGTGAAGGCTGAAACGAAGGCCGCTGCCAAAGAAGGCAAGCTGACCCCGGCTGGCGAAGGCTCTGCTGCTCCGAAGAAGTAATTGCTGCTGCGTTGGCGCTTTCGGGCGCCCACGCTGCGAATCAAGACAGCGGCCCTCGGGCCGCTGTTTTTTTGTGGGGCCGGAAAAACTCAGGGCCGGCGAAAGACGGCCGTGTCGGCGTAAAAGCCGGTGGCTTCGTTGCCGGGCCACCAGGTCGGCACACCCAGCACCGGCATCGGCAGGAACGGCCTTGCGGCCAGGCGGTCGAGGGTGAGCGAGCGCGGCGACGACAGGTCGGCCGATTCGGGCACCACCCACACATGCGCCGTGATCGCCTTGCGCGGACGGGTCAGCTTTTCCAGCAGTGCGTGCCCGAACAACGTGATCCGCGCTTGCGCCCACAGGGCACGCCGCGTCACGAAAAGCGTGTGCCAGTCGCGGGCCTGCAGGGCGTCGATCAAGGTCGGCGGCGCCTGCAGCAGTGCCGCGTTTTCATCGAACAGCGTCAGCGCGTCGCGAACCGCACCGCGCGTGCCCGCGACACCGCCGAGCGCGATCTGCCTGGCCTGCAATTCGTTGAGCCGGCGTTTCCACGCGGGGAAGGTCAGCCACATGATGCCGTTGAAAAAATCGTGCAGGTTGTCGCGCGTGGGCACGCAGGCTGTGCGCGCAACGAAGGCTTCGTAAGCTTCACCGACAGGCTGCTGCGTCGGGTCGACGAAGCGTATCCGGCCCGCCGCGACATGCACACCGGCATGGCTCGCTGCGTTCAGGGCGTCGAGCAAGCCCGCGCTCCCGGCCCGGCTCGCAATGGCCTCGCCGCGCTCGCGCAACGGCAACAACCACGGCTGCGACCAGTCGATCTCGAAGCGCTGCGGGGCGGCGAGCGGGCTCACGCGCTCGTCGGGCCCAGGTAACGAACGGTGCGCGGCTTGTCGGCCGGCGCCAGTTCGAAGTGCGCCGCGAGGCGCTTCAGGAACCGGCTGGGCGACGCGCTCTTGCTCTTCAGCAACGCGTGCCGGCGCAGGCCTTCGCCGACTTCGTTCAGTTGCATCGCGGCGCCGGATCGAAGTGCCGGCACGGCCTGCAGAATGCTCAGCACTTCGGCAGGCACGACGATCTGCGGCGGCGGCGCGGCAGGTGCCAGTGCGCGCGCGCGCACTGGCTGGGCGCGGGTTCGCGGCGCCGCCGTCTTGGCCGGCGCCACGCGGGCCGCCGGGCGCGCCTTGACGTGTTCGAGATCGACGAAACCGTCGTACACCCCGCGCGAGTCTTCGCCGGTCTTGCCCATCTGCCCGATGCCGAGCACACGGCAGCCCTTCTCGCGCAGCCGGATCACGAGCGGCGCGAAGTCGGAGTCGGACGAGACGATCACGACCACCTGCGGGCGCTCGGCCGCGACCAGGTCGATCGCGTCGACCGCGAGCGCGATATCGGTCGAGTTCTTGCCGGTCGCGAGGTTGACGATCGGGCGGATCGACAGGCGTTTGAAGAGCTGCTGGTGGTTCACCGCCGCCTCTGCCGTGCAGTGGGCGCGCCGCACGTGGACGGCGCCGTGGTCGGCCAGCACACGCGCGATCGCCTGCTCGATCACGCTGGCCGAGACGTTGTCGGCGTCGATGAAAAGCATCACGGTGGACGGGTAGTTCATGCGAGTCTCCATTGCATCGATTCGCCGCCACGCAGCGGCTTCAGTTGGGCGTCGCCGAAGGGCAGCGTCTCGGGCACGAGCCAGGGTTCGCGGCGCAGCGTGACACGGCCGGTGTTGCGCGGCAGGCCGTAAAAATCGGCGCCGTGAAAACTTGCGAAGCCTTCGAGCTTGTCGAGCGCGCCCACCGCATCGAAGGCTTCGGCGTACAGCTCGATGGCGCTGAGCGCCGTGTAGCAGCCGGCGCAGCCGCTGGCGTGTTCTTTCAGCTGCGCCGGGTGCGGCGCACTGTCGGTGCCGAGAAAGAACTTCGTGCTGCCCGATGTGGCCGCATCGACGAGAGCGCGCCGGTGTTCTTCACGCTTGAGCACCGGCAGGCAGTAGTAGTGCGGGCGCAGCGCGGCGCCGCCGCCGGCAGCAAGAAAAATCGCGTTGCGGTTGTAGAGCAGGTGGTGCGCGGTGATCGTGGCGCCGGTGAACGCACTTGCCTCGTTCACGTACTGCGCCGCCTCGCGCGTGGTGATGTGCTCGAACACGATCTTCAGCTCGGGAAAGTCGCGCCGCAGCGGGATCAACTGGGTGTCGATGAAGACCTTTTCGCGGTCGAACAGGTCGATGGCCGGGTCGGTCACTTCACCGTGCACCAGCAGCGGCAGGCCGGCGCGCTGCATCGCCTCCAGCGTCGGATAGGTCTTGCGAACGTCGGTCACACCGGCGTCGCTGTTGGTCGTGGCGCCGGCCGGGTAGAGCTTGACCGCGACCACGCCTGCCGTCTTTGCGCGAACGATTTCGTCGGGCGCCAGCACGTCGGTGAGGTAGAGCGTCATCAGCGGCTCGAAGGCCAGGCCTGCTGGCACGGCCGCCAGAATGCGCTCACGGTAAGCCACGGCCTGCGCAGCCGTCGTGACCGGCGGCTTCAGGTTCGGCATGACGATGGCACGCGCGAACTGGCGCGCCGTGTGTGGCACCACCGCAGACAGCGCGGCGCCATCGCGCAGGTGCAGGTGCCAGTCGTCGGGGCGCGTGAGGGTGAGTGAATCGATCGTGTTCATGGGCCCGATTGTCGCGCGCGAATCCGCTCCGCCAGCGCCGCCGTTAACAGCATCACGCGGGTCTCGCACTTCGCTTGCTCCGGTGGTGCGAGGCCCGCGCGTGCACATGCCGACTCGGATTAGACTCGCGCGTTCCGTTCGCTGGCCTCTGCCGGCGGGTCGCCGCGACATGCACCCAAGTGCCGCGCGCGAGCACACGGGTCTTGGCAGTCGCGGAGCGAAACATGCTTCCTGTTTTTCGGTGGTGTCTGTGCGGTCTTGGCGTGCTGTCGAGTTGCGCCGCGTTGGCGCAAACCGCCACCCCGCAGCCCGAGGTCGATGAAAGCAAGATCCCGGAATGGGTCAAGCGCCAGGCGCGCTCGCCCTACAAGGTCATCATCGAAAGCAACGCGGTGAAAGCCAAACCGGCACCACCCAAGGACGATGCAAGCGCGAAGGCCGCCGTGAAAAAGCCGGCGCTCAAGACCGCTGCGCCTGCCGCCTCCGAGGCCGAGAAAACCCCGACCCTTGCCACGAACGCCGCAGCGCCGGCTTCGCCCAATGCCAATGTGGCCCGGTCTGCGGCAGCCGACGCCAGCCCGGCGGCCGTACCAGCCCCAGAGACACCCAACGCGGCCCTGCCCGAGCCCGCAGCGCTGCTGGCGCGGTCAGCGCCCGCGGAGCCGCCACCGCTGACGCTGGTCAAGCGCGTCGAACCGACGCTGTCGGCCGACCTGCTCGACAGCCGCCTCAACACGGCCAAGGTGGTGGTGGCGTTCACGGTGACCACCAGCGGCGAGGTGGCCAACCTGTCGATCGCCTCGACCACCGACACGCGCCTGAGCCGCAGTGTCTTGCGCGCGGTGCAGGCTTGGCGCTACGCGCCGATCCCGGAGCCCCGGGAACACATGGTGAGCTTCGCGTTCGCGACCGAGTAAGGAGCGCCGTGCCGGGCGGCGTGTTCAGTGCGCCAGAATCTTCGACAGAAACTCTTTGGCGCGCGGCGAGCGGGCATCCGGGTTGCCGAAGAAGTCGTCGCGGGTGCAGTCTTCGACGATCTTGCCGGCGTCCATGAAGATCACTCGGTGAGCCACCTTCTTTGCGAAGCCCATCTCGTGCGTGACGACCATCATCGTCATGCCTTCCTTGGCGAGCAGCACCATCACGTCGAGCACTTCGCCGACCATCTCGGGATCGAGCGCCGAGGTGGGTTCGTCGAACAGCATCACGATCGGGTCCATGCTGAGCGCGCG
>JANYFX010000766.1 GCA_025359585.1 Rhizobacter sp.
ACCAGGCGCAGGTGATCCTCGAGTCGTTGAACGACGCGATCGAGAAGAGCGTGGTCGCCAGCAGCTCGGCGGGCCAGGTCACTGAGTTCCAGCTGCGCGCGCGCTTCAAGTTCACGCTGCGCAGCGTGGCCGGCAAGGAGCTGATCCCGGCGACCGAAATATTGCTCACGCGCGACATGAGCTACACCGAAAGCGCGGCGCTCGGCAAGGCGCAGGAAGAGGCCACGCTCTACCGCATCATGCAGACCGACATCGTCTCGCAGGTGCTGCGCCGGCTCGCTGCGGTGCAGACCTTCTAGGGCCCGTTCACGCCATGCAAGTCCGCCCAGAACAACTCGCCGCCCAGCTGCAGAAAGGCCTGCGCCCGACCTACACCGTGTGGGGCGACGAGCCCCTGCTGGCGCAGGAAGCAGGCGACATGGTCCGCGCCGCCGCACGCGCCAGCGGCTGCAGCGAGCGGCAAGTTCACACCGTTGCCGGCCAGCACTTCGACTGGAGCGGGCTGCTCGGTGCGTCGATGGCGATGAGCCTGTTTTCCGACCGCCAGCTGATCGAGATCCGCATCCCTTCGGGCAAGCCGGGCAAGGACGGCTCCGAGGCGCTGCAGCGTTACTGCGGCGCGCTGAGCGACGACGTGGTCACGCTCGTGCAGTTGCCGCGCCTGGACCGCACGCAGCAGAACAGCGCCTGGTTCACCGCGCTCGATGCGGCCGGCGTGACCGTGCGTGTCGACCCGATCGAGCGCAAGGCGCTGCCGGTGTGGATCGCGCAGCGCCTGTCGGCACAGAAGCAGCGCGTGCACGCCGGCGAAGAAGGCCAGCGCACGCTGACTTTTTTCTCCGACCGTGTCGAAGGCAACCTGCTCGCCGCGCACCAGGAAATCCAGAAGCTCGGCCTGCTGTACCCGCAGGGCGAACTGAGCTTCGAGCAGATCGAAGCGGCGGTGCTCAACGTGGCCCGCTACGACGTCTTCAAGCTCGGCGAAGCCGTGCTCGCCGGGCAGGTGGCGCGTGCGCTGCGCATGCTCGAAGGCCTGCAGGCCGAAGGCGAAGCGGCGGTGCTCGTGCACTGGACGCTGACCGAAGACATCCGCGCACTCAAGCGTGTGCGTGATGCGATCGCAGGCGGCAAGCCGCTGCCGATGGCGCTGCGCGAAGCGCGTGTGTGGGGCGCGAAAGAGCGGCTGTTCGAGCGTGTGGTGCCGATGCTCAGCGACTCGGCGGTGGCGCACTTGCTCGACGCGGCGCAGGTCTGCGATGGGCTCGTCAAAGGGTTGAAGCACCCCGACTGGCCGCTCGAACCCTGGGAGGGGTTGAAGCGTCTGGTGTTGATGCTGGTGGAGTGCACTGCAGCGACGCCGGCGGCAGGGCGAGGGCGTAGCGTGACACCACGCCTGGCGTTACGGGCCTGACGGACTTTCCGGCCACCGGTACCCGGGTGGCTCGGCAGGGATCGAGCAGGTCAGCCGATGAGGTTGTCGTACTCCCCGTGCGTACCGATCCAGAACCAATGCACGCCGCCGGGCACGGGCAAGCCCAACGCCCTGTAGTACAGCCCCACACGAACACTGTGGAAACGGCCATTGGCGACCGTCTTGAAGTGCAACGATGGGTGAGAAGCTTCGAGCTTGAGCTGCGCGTAATTTCGGCTGGCCAAGGTTTGGACCTCAGCGGGCAGCGCGTCAAGGCACTGCCAGAAGCGCTTTGAAGCGGTGTGCTTCAAAGCTCGCGAACTGACCCGGCGCGGTGGTCGGCAAGCGTTTCGGCGGCGAGTGCGTCGAGCTTTCCAGAAGCAGCGTCCTGCTCGATCTGCCGGTCCCACGCAGCGGCGTCAAACTCGGCGAACCAGTGGCGAAACTCGGCAAGCTCGGCGGCAGGCAAGGCCTCAACGGCCTTCTCGATGGACTTTACGTTTCCCATGTTGTCGACCCGATCTGCATACAACGGCTCGAAGTATGCGGCAAGTGAGCACGTCGCGTGCGACGCGGGGAAGCTGGCTTCCTAGAGCACCAGGCTGCCTTGCTGAATGCGCCGCAACTGCACCAGCACATCATCTTTCGTGCGGTAGCGGCCGAAGGCGGCCGTGTCTTTTTCGCGCACGATGGGGAAGGTGTCGAGGATGTGGGTGGCATCGCTTTCGTTCAGGCCGTACAGGTGCATGAACAAGCCGTCGAGCGCGGCCAGGCGCGCGCGGCGGTCTTCGTCGTTCCAGACGAAAGGTGGTTTGACGCTGCCGTCGGCGTTCACGTGGCCCAGGTCGCGCGCGAACGGCGCGAGGTCGTGGGCGGTGTAGCTCAGGTGGAGCACTTGCTCGCGGATGAAGTCGGCGATCTTCACGTTGCCGATCTTTGCCTCGAAGCGTTCGGGAGCGATGACAACCGCCTGCTCGACCACAAACCAGTTGAGGTTCTGACCCTGCACCTTTTGGCGCAACGCGAAGTCAAAGGCCAGCGCACCGAGGTTCGCCAGCAGCAACGGCGCCCAGTTGCCGTACTTCGGCACCCCGCTTGATTCCGGCACCAACGCCGCCATGCTGTTGCCGAGCCCACAACGCGGCACGATGGCCGCGATCATCGTGCGCATATTGGTCGGCGAAGTGATCGACTTGTAGGCCACCGCCCACTCGCCGGCCCATGTCGGCGCTACGTCAGACGCAGCGACAAAAAACTGTGGCGTCGGGTAACGATCAGGGGACTCCTTCTGCTCGGCGGCTACCGGCTGTTGCTGCGCTGGTCGCTTGAGGTTTGCCATGTTCATCA
>JANYFX010000004.1 GCA_025359585.1 Rhizobacter sp.
CCCTGGCGGCGGTGTTGTCCACGGGGTCGGCCGGCGTGCCTGCGCTGTTCGTGGGGCTGCTTCTCCTGCTGCTCGCGCTGCCCGCTCTGGCTCTGGCGGCGTCGGGCGCGATCGTGCTGCACCGCCTTCGGCGCGCGGAGCTCGGCGCCACCGACCTGTTTCTCGAATCGAACGAAGGCAGGCGCGAAGCCGCGCTGGAGCGCCCGGGCGGGTTTCGTTCTGGTCCGCTGCGTCGCCTCGCTGCGCGCGCGATGCTGGGGCACGACTTCCTCGTCGGCGATGCGGTCGAGATTCGGAGCGTCGAGGAAATACAGGCCACGCTCGACGAGCACGGCTGCCTCGATGGCATGCCTTTCCAGCCGGAGATGGTCCGGTTCTGCGGTCGCCAGGGGCAGGTGTTCCGCTCGATCGACAAGATCTACGACTATGGCCGGACTCGGCTCATGCGGCGTCTGCGCGGATGTGTGCTGATCTCCGGCTTGCGCTGCGACGGCGCGGATCACGCCGGGTGCGAAGCCCGTTGTTACATGATCTGGAAGACGGAATGGCTGCGCCGGCCGGGCGAGCGCCCGGCAGCGGTGGGGCGCGGCGCCAGCACGGCACCGACGCGCGTCACCGAGCGCGCAGCCGATGGTGTGGCGCGTGAACGCTTCCTCTGCCAGTTCACCGAACTGCATGCCGCGAGCAAACCGATGGGGCCGCGTGAGATCGGCAAGGAACTCAGGCCTTTGGTGGCGGGCAACGTGACGCTGCGCACATGGGTCGTCGGCCTGGCCACGCGCCATTTCAATTCCGTCCAACAGTGGCGCGGTGGCACGGGATTTCCGGCGCTGCCCCGCGTCGACAAGGAATCGAGCTCCCTCGCGGCCGAGCCGCTCGTTCCGGGCGACAAGGTCGTCGTGCGGCCGATCGTGGAGATCGCAAGCACGCTGAACGACAAGGGCAAGCACCGCGGCCTGTGGTTCGATCCCGACCAGATCAAGCACTGCGGCAAGCCCCGCACCGTGCTGGCGCGAGTGGACCGAATCATCGACGATGCCCATGGTCAGATGCTCACCATGAAGACCCCTTGCATCCTGCTCGAGGGCGTCGACTACTCGGGCGAGGTGCTGAACTTCAACGCGCAGCAAGATCTCTTCTTCTGGCGCGAGGCTTGGCTCGAAAAGAAGAGCTAGCCGGCGGCTTCGACAACACGGGTAGCAGGCCTTCCGGCAGCATCGATCCAACCGCCGTTGCCGCGGTGGCAACGGCGGTCGGGCCTGCAGTTCGGTCCGCTGCTTCTCAGCGCGCCGCTGGGGCGCTCGCCGCCGTTACGGCGGTCGGTTTGACCGCTGCCTTCGCGGCGCCAGGAATGTCCTGGGGAGGCAGAGAGAAGGTGAACAACACGTTGCCTGCGATCACGGCGAAGTACTGCACACCGTCGATCGCGTAGGTGGCCGGCCCGGCGTTGACGAGCGCACCGGGGCGGAACTTCCACAACACCGCGCCGGTGTCGGCATCCAGGATGCTGAGCCGGTCCATCAGCCCGGCAAACACGATGTCGCCGTCGGTCGAGAGCAGCCCTGTGATGCGCGCAAACTGCACGAAGTCGCCTTCGTCGAGTCGCGTCGCCCACTTGGCTTCGCCAGTGTCAGGGTCCAGTGCCTTCACGGCCATCACCGCGGGTCGATTGGTGGCGAGCACGGTCGTGCCCCGCATGGTCATCGTGCCCGGCTTCAACTTTTCCTCAAGTCGGAAGTAGATCGTCGCCGCATCCACGGTCGGAACGTAGTGCAGTTTTCGCTTCGGGTCGTAGGTGGGCGGCCACCAGTTCGTGCCGCCGTGCAACCAGGGATAGACGAGCGTGCCCTGCGGGCTGGGAACGGTCGAACGATCGTGGATCGGCCGCCCCTTCGGGTCGAGGCCTTTGGCCCAGGTCTGCTTCACGAACGGCTTGCCGTACAGGAAGCGGCCATCGCGGCGATCCAGCGCGTAGTAGAAGGCGTTGCGGCTCGCCATCAACGCGGCGGGCACCTTTTCACCGTTCCAGGTGATGTCGGCCAGGATGATCTGCTGTGTGGCGTCCCAGTCGTTGGCGTCGGCGGGGGTCAGCTGGAAGTGCCACAGCAGCTTGCCGGTCTTCGGGTTGAGCGCAATGATCGAGTTGCTGTAGAGGTTGTCGCCTTCGCGGCTGCTCGCGTCGAACGGCGGCCACGGGTTGCCCGTTGACCAATAGAGGATGTCGAGTTTCGGGTCGTAGGCCCCCACGCTCCAGGTTGACGCGCCGCCGGTCTTCCAGGAGTCCCCGGCCCAGGTCTCATGGCCAGGCTCACCGGGGCCTGGAACGGTGTTGAATTGCCAGGCGCGCTTCCCGTCGGCTGCGGAGAAGGCGGCGAGGAATCCGCGGATTCCGGTCTCACCACCGGCGACGCCGACCACCACGAGGCCGTCGAGCACCAGCGGCGCCGAGGTCATCGTGTAGCCCTCCTTGTGGTCGGCGACCTGCACCTCCCAGAGGCGCTTGCCGGTGGCCGCGTCGAGCGCGACGAGCCACGAGTCGAGCGTGGCGACAAAGACAGTCGATCCCAGTATCGCCACGCCCCGGTTGAACGCGCCGCAGCACACCGGGAGCTTTGACGGATCGACCGGGCGCGAGAAGCGCCAGAGCAGGCGACCGTCGCGGGCGTCGAGCGCAACGACGCCGTCGGGCGCTTCACTCACGAACATGATTCCATTGGCGACGATGGGCGTTGCCGCCAGTGGCTTGGTGGCCGGCCGCAACTGCGTTGCCCAGGCGACGCGCAGGTCGCGAACATTGCTGCGGTTGATCTGGTTCAGACGACTGTGGCGCTGGGCATGCATGTCACCCGAATACATCAGCCACTCGTCGGGATAGTCCGCTGCATTGAGCAGTTTGCTGAAGGGGACATCGACCTTCGGCGGCGCGGCCGCGAGATGGGCCGCTGCTTCGCGCGCCCATGCTCGGGTCTTGGTGCGCAGGTAGGCCTGAATCTCCCAGATCTCTCGCTCTTCGACGGGTTGTGCTGCCATCGCCGAGTCTTTGCGGCCCCACTTGACGGTCGAGAAGAAGCTCCAGTCGGTGGAGCGCGACAGGAAGGCCAGCAGATTCGGCGCCGAGCCGCCCTGCGCATTGCCGCCATGACACGCGGCACAGACACGCAGGAAGTGCTCTTCGCCGCGCTTGGCATAGGCAGGATCGTCCTGCCAGATGTTGAGCACCCCGGCCTCGACGTTCGGGTACATCTCCAGTCCGCCGAGGTAGGTCGAACTGCTAGGCAAGAGCCAGCGAGCCAGGTCCGTGGTCGCGATCTCCGGAATCTTCCCGGTGAGTTTCAAGCCGACGACCTTGGCCCGCCAACTGAGCGTCGGCACTGCGGTGACGATGGCGGCCAGCCCGGCGATCAAGCCGATCAACACAAAGGCGGTCCATCGCCGCGACCACTTCAAGCGCATTCGAAACTCCTTGTAGGCCTCTTCCGAGGCATAACTTCTGAGTTTAGATTCGATCCTCTTGATGCCGAGCGACGACAACCCCCCTTGTGTGCAGGATTGATGAAAGTCGCCTGGTGGCCCGTCGCTCGCGCCCTCGTGAAACAGTTGACGGCCTGCCGCTGATCGGTCGCTCTCCCCCCGCATTTGGCGGGCAATACGACAGCGTCTCGGCACAGCACTTGTGCTAGAAACGAACTCCCCGAAGCAAGGAGAGATTCAAGTGACCGCAGCCGCCTCAGCCGACACCGTGCACGCACGTCACTACGCCTGCCGCTTTTGCAGCGAGCCGTTGCGCCACACCTTTGTCGACCTCGGCACCAGCCCGCTGTGCCAACGTCACGTGATCCCGGCACGCTTCGACCATGCCGAGTCGATCTATCCGCTCCACGTGTACGTGTGCGAGTCGTGCTTCCTGGTACAGCTGCCGGCTTACGTGGCGCGCGAAGAGATCTTCGATGCGGAGTACGGCTACTTCTCGAGCTTCTCGGAGACGTGGCTGAAGCACGCCGAGGCCTATGTGCAGATGATGATTCCGCGCTTCGGTCTGGGTGCCGCCACCCGTGTCGTCGAGCTTGCGAGCAACGACGGCTACCTGTTGCAGTACTTCAAGCGCGCGGGTGTTCCGGTGCTGGGCATCGAGCCCACCGAGAACACGGCCGCCATCGCCATCAAGAACGGCATCCCCAGCCTGACCAAATTCTTCGGCCGTGACACCGCGCGCGAGGTGCTGGCCAGCGACGGGCCGGCCTCGGTGATCCTGGGGAACAACGTGCTGGCGCATGTGCCCGACATCAACGACTTCGTCGGCGGCATGAAGATCCTTCTCGGCCCCGGCGGCGTGGTGACGATGGAGTTCCCCCAACTTCTGCACCTGATCGACCGCAGCTACTGGGACACCATCTACCACGAGCACTTCTCCTACCTGTCGTTCACCACCGTGGAGAAGATCTTCGCCGCCCAGGGCCTGGTGCTGTTCGATGTCGACGACCTGCCCACGCACGGTGGGTCCATCCGCATCTACGGCCGCCATGCCGATGACGCCACGAAGCCCGTGCACGAGCGCGTGCTCACGATGCGCCAGCGCGAGAAAGCCGCGGGCCACTTCGATCTGGCCTACTACCGGACCTATGGCGAGCGTGTGAAAGAGTCCAAACGCGCCATCCTCGAATTCCTCATCGAAGCTAAGCGTCAAGGCAAGAGCATCGCGGCTTACGGTGCCCCGGGCAAAGGCAACACGCTGCTCAACTACTGCGGCATCCGCACCGATCTGATCGACTACACGGTCGACCGCAGCCCTCACAAGCAGGGCAACTTCCTGCCCGGCACACGCTTGCCGATCTACGGGCCCGAGAAGATCCGCGAGACCAAGCCCGACTATCTGTTCCTGCTGCCCTGGAACCTGAAGGACGAGATCGTCAGACAGATGGCCGACATCCGGGCCTGGGGTGGCAAATTCGTCGTGCCGATCCCGACGGTGCAGGTGATCGACTGATGGCGTCCGAAACTGGCGCGCAACTGCACGCCTTCGCAAGCGAGCTGTACCCGATCTGCCGCAGCATCACCGGCGCGGGCACACGCGCCACGCTCGACGCGGTGTCACGCATCGTGCCGCTGGAACGCGTCGAGGTGCCCACCGGCACCAAGGTGTTCGACTGGGAAGTACCGCGCGAGTGGAACATCCGCGATGGCTGGATCAAGAACGCCGCCGGCGAGCGCGTGGTCGACTTCCAGCGACACAACCTGCATGTCATGAGCTACTCGACCCCGGTGCGCGCACGCATGTCGCTGGCCGAACTGCGGCCGCACTTGTTCAGCCTGCCCGAGCAGCCGACGTGGATTCCTTACCGCACCAGCTACTACCGAGACAACTGGGGCTTCTGCCTGACGCACGAGGCGCTGCAAGCGTTGCCCGAAGGCGAGTACGAGGTCTGCATCGATTCGACGCTCGAGCCCGGTGCTCTGAGCTTCGGCGAGGCCGTGCTGCCGGGCGATTCGAGTGAAGAGATCCTGATATGGACCCATGTCTGCCACCCCTCGCTGGCCAACGACAACCTGTCGGCCATCGCGGTGGCAGCGCACCTGGCGCGTTCGCTCGCAACGCGGCCACGCGCGCTGACCTACCGCTTCGTGTTCGCGCCCACCACCATCGGCGCGATCACTTGGCTGGCGCTCAACGAGGCCCACGTGGGCCGCATCAAGCACGGCCTGGTGCTGGCGTCGCTGGGTGACCGCGGGGCCTTCGTCTACAAGCGCAGCCGTCGCGGTGATGCCGAGGTCGACCGCGTGGTCGAGTTCGCGCTCGGCGCCGAAGGCACAGCCGAGGACTTCTCGCCCTACGGTTATGACGAGCGCCAGTTTTGCTCGCCCGGTTTCGATCTGCCAGTAGGGCGCTTCTCGCGCACACCGAACGGGCGCTACCCGGAATATCACAGTTCCGCCGACAACCTCGACTTCATCACTGCCGAATCGCTCGGTGCTTCGCTTGAAGCCTGCGAGCGCATCTGCAGCGTGCTGGAAGGCAACGTGCGTTACCGCAACCTGCTGCCCAAGTGCGAACCGCGCCTGGGGCCGCGCGGCCTGTACCGCAACGCCACGGGACGCAACCCCAGCGAGTTCGAACATGCGCTGCTGTGGGTGCTGAACCAGTCCGACGGTACACGCGACCTGCTGTCCATCGCCCAGCGTTCGCGTCTGGACTTTTCGGTGATCGCCAATGCCGCCACCGCGGCGCGTGACGCGGGCCTGCTGCAGGCCGTGTCGTGAGCACCTTGCCCGCGACCATGCCGCCGGGCTCGGCGGCGCTCGTCACCGGTGGTGTCGGCTTCATCGGCAGCCACCTGTGCGCGAAGCTGGCAGCGGCGGGCGTCAGCGTGCATTCGGCCAGCCGCCGCGAGCACCCGGGCGGCGAACACTTCCGCCACTGGTCGGTGGACCTCTCGGACTTCTCCGCCGTCGGCCGGCTGCTCGACGAGACACGGCCCGACTACGTCTTCCATCTCGCGAGTCACGTTCAGGGCGCGCCCGACCTGAAGCACCTGCTGCCGGCCTTTCACGGCAACCTGGCGACGACCGTCAATCTGCTGACGGCCGTGGCCGAGCGTGGCTGTCGACGGATCGTGATGACCGGCTCGTTCATGGAGCCGAGCGCCACACCGGCCGACATGACGCCGACCTCGCCCTACGCGGCCGCCAAGTGGTCGAGCGGCGCGTACGCGCGCATGTTCCACGCCTTGTACGGCGTGCCGGTCACGACGGCGCGTGTCTTCATGGTCTACGGCCCCGGCCAGCAAGACCTGACCAAGCTCGTCCCGTACGCCATTGGCCGCCTGCTCAAGGGCGAGGCACCGCAGATCACGAGCGGGCGACGCCTGGTCGACTGGGTCTACGCCGAGGACGTCGCCGAAGGCTTCCTGCGGCTCGCATTGGCGCCGGCCGCCGTCGGCAAGACCGTCGATCTCGGCTCCGGTTCCCTGATCGCCACGGCGGACCTCGTCGCGCTCCTCTGCCGGCTTGTCGACCCCTCGCTGCAGGCGCAGGTCGGCGCGCTGCCGGACCGGCCGATGGAGCCCACGGGCGCGGCTCACGTCGAAGAGAGTTTCAACACGATCGGGTGGTCGCCTCGGATCGGCCTCGAAGAAGGTCTGAAGCGCACGATCGAGTTCTACCGTCAACAACAGGGAACGTGACACCATGACAAAGATCGCAGTGCTGGGAACGGGCATGTCGGCATTCGGGGCCGCGCACAGGCTCGCGGCGGAGCCGGTCGACGTCGTGCTCTACGACAGGGCCGCATTTTTCGGCGGACAGACGGTGTCGTACCGCTCGCCTTCGGGCTTCACGTTCGACAAGGGACCGCATGTCTCCTTCACCAAGGACGAGCGTGTTCAGGCGCTGCTGGCCGATGCCGTCGA
>JANYFX010000009.1 GCA_025359585.1 Rhizobacter sp.
CAGCCCGGCCCGTTGTCGACCCACCGGTGATCGAGCACGGCCTCACGCGGCAGGCGCAGTGCGGTGACGACGCGCGCCAGCAAGGCGTCGTCGAGCGGCCCCGTGCGCAGGCAGGGCGGCGCCGCGAACGCGAGCCGGTCGACGCTGCGCCGGATGCGGATCAGCCCGGCCGCGCACTGCTGCACGACCTGGTCGGCGTTGCGCGGCGCGCCGCCGGCCGCAAGCCACGCATGGCAACTGCCGAGCGTCGGATGGCCGGCGAACGGCAGCTCGCGCTGCGTCGTGAAGATGCGCACTCGGTAGTCGGCCGCCGGGTCGGTCGGCGGCAGCAGGAAGGTGGTTTCGCTGAGGTTCGTCCAGCTCGCGAAGGCCTGCATCCGCGCGTCGTCGAGACCCGCCGCGTCGTGCACGACCGCGAGCGGGTTGCCGAGCAGCGGCGTGTCGGTGAACACGTCGAGCTGCGTGAAGCGATGCGTGCTCATCGGTCGCCGGTCAAGGCCTTCGCGAGCAATGCGACGCCGCGCTCGATCACATCCGGCGCGGCCGTGACGAAGGACAAACGCAGCGTGTTCGCCCTCGGCTCGCTCGCGAAGAACGCCGCGCCGGGCACGTAGGCCATGCCCAGGTCGACGGCCTTCGGCAGCAGCGCGGTCGCGTCGACGCCCTCGGGCAACTCGACCCAGAAGAACATGCCGCCGACCGGCACGTTCCAGCGGCAGCCGGGCGGCATGTGCGCTTCGAGCGCGGCGCGCATCGCATCGCGCTGGGTCTTGTAGCGGGCGCGGATCGTCGGCACGTGCTCGCTCAGGAAGCCGTCGCGAATCACTTCGTACACAACGCGCTGGTTGAAACCCGGCGTGTGCAGATCGGCGGCCTGCTTGGCCTGCAGCAGCTTCGGCATCATCGCCGGCGGCGCGATCACGTAGCCCAGGCGCAGCCCCGGCGCGAGCACCTTCGAGAACGAGCCGAGGTAGACCGTGCCTTCGCGCCAGCGCGCCGACAGCGGCGCCGGCGGCGGCGTGTCGTACCAGAGGTCGCCATAAGGGTTGTCTTCGACGATCGGCAGCCCGATCGCGCGGGCCGCGTCGATCAGCGCGGCGCGGCGGCTCTCGCTCATGCAGCGCCCGCTCGGGTTCTGGAAGTTGGGCAGCAGGTACAGGAAACGCGCGCCGCGCGCGACGCCGAGCGCCTCGGGAATCGGGCCGTCGTCGTCACACGGCACCGTCACGACCTCGGGTTCGTAGGGCGCGAAGGCCTGCAAAGCACCGAGGTAGGTGGGCGCTTCGACGGCCACCGTGCTGCCGGCATCGATCAGCACCTTGCCGACCAGGTCGAGCCCCTGCTGCGAGCCGGTGGTGATCAGCACCTGCGACGCATCGACATGCACGCCCTGCGCCGCCATGTGCGCGGCGACCCACTCGCGCAGCGGCGCGAAGCCTTCGCTGGCAGCGTATTGCAAGGCTTCGCGCGGTGCGTCGCGCAACACCAGAGCAGTGGCTTCGCGCATGGCCTCGACCGGAAAGCTGTAGGGCGACGGCAGCCCGCCGGCGAGCGAAATGATGCCCGGCTTCTCGGTGATCTTCAGGATCTCGCGAATCACCGAAGGGTTCATGCGCTCGGCGCGGCGCGCCATTTTCCAGGGGCTGGCATTCATCAGGCATTCCTTTGCACAGGCACTGCGTTCGTCGGCATCTTCTTGCCGACGAACACGACGGCGATCACCGCCAGGGAAAACAACACGGTCGTGGGTTCGAGCTTTTCGCCGAGCACCGGCACGGCGAACAGCAGCGCGAGAAAGGGCTGCACCAGTTGCACCTGGCTCACGCGCACCGCGCCACCGAGCGCCAGACCGCGGTACCAGGCGAAGAAACCGAGCCACATCGAAAACAGCGTGACGTAGACAAAACCGCCCCACGCACTGGCGCGCACCGGCTGCGCCGGCCAGACCCACAGCATGATCGGCAGCGTGAACGGCAGGCTGATCACGAGCACCCAGCAGATCACCTGTTCGGCTTTCAATTCGCTGGCCACACTGGCGCCGGCCACGTAGCCGACTGCGGTGCAGAGCACCGCCAGCAACAGCAACCCGTCGGCGGCCGACAGGCTGCCGCTGCCCTGGTGCGCGGCGAAGGCCAGCACCATCGCGCAGCCGATCAAGGCGCAGACCCAGAAGCCGGTCGAGGGGCGCTGACGGAAATGCAGGGCCGCGGCCACCGCAGTCGCCAGCGGCATCAGGCCGGTGACGACAGCGGCGTGCATCGCGTCGACATGCCGCAGCGCCAGGCTCAGGAACAGCGGGAAGCCGACCACCGTGCCGAGCGCGCACAGCACCAGCGCACCGAGGTGACGGCGCTGCAGCGCGGGCGCGTCGGTGAAGCGCAGGTACAGGACGCTGAGCAGGCCGGCGAACGCGGCGCGGCCGGCGGTGACGAAGGCCGGCGCGAGCTGCGGGTCGCTCGCCGGGCCAACCGCGAGGCGCGTCATCGGCAGCGTCATCGCGAAGATCGTCACACCGAGCAGGCCCAGCCACAGGCCACGGGTTTCGTCGGCGCTGTGCGTGTTCATCGCCCTGCCCCGAAGGTGGAGCGCGGCGGTTGACCTTGTCGATGAGTGGGCATGATCCGCAGTCTACGGCCACGACCAGCACAGAGACAGTACACTTGGATCGCACACACCAGAATCTGTACTGGTCCTTTCACCGGCACAGGACGCGCCTTCATGCTGGACTCCACCACCCCCGACGCCCTGACCCCGCTGACCCGCGAGGCCGACACGTCGCTCACCGAGCAGCTTTCGAGCCGCTTTGCCGAGCGCATCCGCCAGCGCCTGCTGGCGCCCGGGGCGCGCTTGCCCTCGGTGCGCGAGTGCGCGCGGCGCCACGCGGTGAGCCCGCACACGGTGGTGGCGGCCTACGACCAGCTGCTGGCGCTCGGCCTGGTCGAAGCACGCAAACAACGTGGTTTCTTCGTCCGCGAAACCACGCCAGCGCGCGCGCCCGACCTCCGGGAGAGCGCCGCCGAGCGCAGCTTCAGCCACCCGTTGCCGGTCAGCGCCACCTCGCTGATCCGCGGCATGTTCCAGCCGCCGGGCGGGCGCTCGATGCCGGGGCTGGGCACGCTGCCGGCCGACTGGCTCGACCTGCCGATGCTGGCAACGGCCTTGCGCAACGTCACCCGCGGCACGCAGCTCGGTGCCATGTCCTTGCAGTACGGCGACCCGGCCGGTGAGCTGCGCCTGCGAGAGGCGCTGGCCACCAAGCTCGCCGACCACGGCGTGAGCGCGTCGGCGCAGCAGATCGTCACGACCGTCGGTGCCACGCAGGCGCTCGACGTGGTCACACGCACGCTGCTGCGTGCCGGCGACAGCGTGCTGGTCGACGAGCCCGGCTGGTCGGTCGAGTACGCGCGGCTCGCCGCCCTGGGCATGCGGGTGTTGCCGGTGCCGCGCGGCCCCGACGGACCCGATCTGGCCGTGATGCGGCGCCTGATCGAAGCGCAGAAACCGGCGCAGCGCCCGCGCCTGTACGTCACCGTGTCGGTGTTGCACAACCCGACCGGCGCCTCGCTGTCGCTGCAGTCGGCGCACCGTGTGCTCGAACTCGCCAAGTCACACGACCTGCAGATCGTCGAAGACGACACCTACGCGCACCTCGCCGCCGCGCACCTGCCGCGGCTGGCCGCGCTCGACGCGCTGGAGCGCACCGTCTACATCTCGGGCTTCTCGAAGATTCTGGTGCCGAACTGGCGTGTCGGTTTCATGGCCGCGCCGCTGGCGCTGGTCGATCGGCTGGTCGACACCAAGCTGCTGACCACGCTGACCACCCCCGGCATCACCGAACAGGCGCTGGCCTACTGCCTGGAACAAGGCCTGTTGCGCCGCCACACCGAGCGGGTGATGCAGCGGCTGTCGGCTGCGCGGGCCCGCACCGTGAAGCTCGCCGAAGCGCATGGCTGCCGCTTCGCGGCGCCACCGCACGGCCTGTTCGGCTGGGTCGATGTGGGCGTGGACACCGAGCGGCTGGCACAGGTGATGCTCGACGAGTGGTTCATCGCGCCCGGCGCCTTGTTCCACGCCACGCACCGGCCGACGACGCTGATGCGCATCAACTTCGCGACGAGCCAGGACGCGCGCTTCTGGCGCGCGCTGGACCGCGCACGGGCAGGCCTGTGAACCGTTCGTCGGGCCGAGGGGCCGCCCGTCCGATCACGGGGTCGCGTTGCGCGCCGTCACGGGTCAGAATGCGGGCGTCATGAACGGCGAGTTGTTCGATTCCACCATTCCCTTCGGCGAGCCGGAGCTGCTGCGCGCGAGCGCGTTCCGGCGTTACCTCGACGAGCTGGGCGCCGAGTCGCGGCGGCTGGGCATGGGCCCGCGGATCTCGCGCATCTCGCAGCTGAGCCCCTCGCTGCGCGCCGACCTGCTGCGCTTCGAGCACGACGGCGGCTCCGAGGCAATGGAAGTGCTGGCCGCCTGTGTCAGGCACGCCAAGCGCGTGACCATTCACCTCAAATGCGGCGAGCGGGTCGTGCCGCTGACCGTGTTCCCGCAAGAGCGGCTGATTCACTGCCCGATGGACATCAACGAGCTGATCGAGCGCCACCTGCTCGAACTGCGGGTGATGCACGTCGAGCCCGCGCTGCTGCGCCCGCCCGGCGACACCGAAACGGCGCTCGTCGGCGACAGCCAGCTGCACCACGCGCTGGCGCCGTTGCTGTGGGAAATGGCGATGCGAGGGCCGCGCCGCGAGCTGCTGCCCGAGATCGCCGGGCCGGCGGTCTACCGCGTGTCACCAGGGCTCGACATCGCAGCCTTGCCGGCCAGCGGTGTGCTCAAGGCCGCGATCGAGCGGCTGAGGCCGCAGGCGGCCAACCTGCAGGAGATTGCTTCGTGGCCGGCGCTCGACAAGGAGCGCGCCGCGCGCCTCTTGAACGCGCTCTATCTGCAGGCCGGCTTGATCATCAGCCGCTCGCACCCGGCGGCGGTGCGAGACAGCTGGTTCGGTGGCTTATAGGGCACCCGGCGCCGGAGTATCGGCGCCACCCGCCGCGCGGGTGCTCGGGCCCCTTGGGGCGGCCCGGCGCTGGCCCGAGTCGCCAAGTCAGCGCGCGCCGAGCGCTTCCCAGCGCTCCATTGCGGTCAGCAACTCGTCATCGATTTTTGCGTGGCGCGCTTGCGCTTTCATCGCGCGATCGGCCTCCTTGGTGTACGACTCGGGCTGGGCCAAAAACGCAGCCAGCTCCTTCTGCTCGGCTTCCAGCGCTTCGATGCGCTTGGGCAATTCGTCGAGCTCACGCTGTTCCTTGTAGCTGAGCTTGCGCGGCTTGGCAGCGGCGGCCGGCGCAGCGGCCGTGGCCTTCGGTGAAGGCGGCGTGTCCTTCGATTTACCAGCCGCCCGCGCGGCCTGGTCACGCAACAGCCTGGCGCGGTCGCGCTGGATCTTCCAGTCTTCGTAGCCGCCTTCGTACTCACGCCAGC
>JANYFX010000013.1 GCA_025359585.1 Rhizobacter sp.
CAACCCACAAGCCTTGCCGTTAATGCAGGTGCTGGTGCTCACGGTACGATCCAGTTCCACCCTCGCACTAAGTTTTTGTTCCAATACCAACCTGCCTTCAGGCACGTTGTCCGTCGCCTACTCCAGCCAGATGTGCATCGTCGGCTCAGGCAACTACGCGATCACCGTTACCAGTGGTGCACTCCCCAGCGGACTTGCCATCTCAACCGCCGGTCTCATCTCCGGCACGCCTCTTGTTGCCGGCATCTCTACCTTCCGCCTCCATATTGCCGAACAAGCGAACGCCACACGCTACGTCGACGTGATGGTCACCATCTCCATCAACAGCATGTTCCTCACCATGAGCAACACGCTTCCCCCGGGAACTGCCGGGGCACTCTATTTGCAAACGCTCACAGTGGGTGGCAGCGATCCATCGCTCCGTTTTTCGGTGGAGCCAGATAGCTATTTGCCGCCAAGCTTGGAACTGGATTCTGTCACTGGTTTGCTAATCGGCAACACGCCGACGGTAGGCGTCTACAGCTTCAACATTCGCTACACCAGCACGCAAGGCGTGGGTGGCTACCTCATTCAGCCCTTCACATTGCAAGTGAACCCGGCCCCCAATAATGCCACTACCGTTACAGTTCCGGCAGTGGCGACCGCCTTCAGCGCGTCGGCGCATACGGTCAGCATTGCAGCCAACGTGACCAGCCTTGCCGGAACCGTTAACGCCGGTACAGTAACCTTCACGCTGCGCGATGCTGGCAACGCCGTTGTTGGTGCCGCAACTATCTCTGGCACAGTTGCCGGAGGAGTCGCTTCTGTCAATTACAACATTCCCGCTTCCCAAGCTGCGGGCCCTTACACCGTCACCGCTGTCTATTCCGGTGGTGGTTCGTTTATCGGCAATACAGGCACCGGGCCTCTCGCCATTTCGGGCCTTGTCACAACCGTAAATGTAACCACGGCCACAACGCCGTTTAGTGCTGTTGCTCAATCGGTGACACTCGCAGCCAACGTCACCGGCGCACTTGCCGTCAACGGTGGCACCGTCACCTTCACGGTGCAGGATGCAGGCCTAAACACGGTTGGTGCGGCAATGGTTTCAGCCGCAGTCCTCAATGGCGTAGCATCGGTCAACTACCCGCTGCCTGCCGGACAATCGGCTGGCCCTTACACCATTCAAGCCGCTTACTCCGGTGCGGGAAACTTTGCTGCAAGCTCCGGTTCCGGTTCGCTTTCCATCACGCCAGCCGTAACAACAACAGGCGTCACCAACGCTGTTGCAACGTTCAATGCCGCCATTCAGTCGGTCGCGCTCTCGGCCACCGTGACCAGCGGTGCGGGCGCAGTTGGCGGTGGCACAGTCACCTTCACGATCAAGGATTCCGGCCTGAATACAATCGGCGTTCCGATCGCCTCCGCCGCTGTCGCCGCTGGCACAGCCTCGGCCAACTATAGTCTGCCCGCCGCCCAATCGCCCGGTGCCTATACGATTCAAGCAGCCTATTCCGGTGCCTCGAATTTTGCCGCAAGCAATGGTTCCGGCACGTTTGGGATTTCAGCCGCCCCCTCAACCACCAGCGTTGTTGCGGCCTCCACGCTGTTCAATGCAGCCGCCCACAATGTGACACTTGCGGCAACCATTACCAGCAACGGTGCGCCGGTCAATGGCGGCATAGCAACGTTCCAATTGAAAGATGCAGGCAACAATAATGTCGGGGCCGCCGTCCCCTCCGCAGCGGTTGCTGCTGGTGCTGCCTCGGTCACATATTCTGTGCCAGCCGCACAATCGGCCGGTCCCTATTCGATCAACGTCTCCTATGCTGGCACCACTAGTTTCGGATCCAGCAGCGGCGCTGCAACGCTCAACATCACCGGCATCGCCACAACCACCAGCGTCAGCCCCATCAACACAAGCTTCAGTCCAGCCCAACAGCCCTTGACTGTTTCCGCAACCATCACAAGCGCCGGTGGGCCAGTGAATGGCGGCGCTGTCACCTTCACAGTGAAGGATGGCGCAAACAACGTAATTGGAGTGCCGGTAACCTCAGCAGCAGTAGCCGCTGGTGCAG
>JANYFX010000014.1 GCA_025359585.1 Rhizobacter sp.
CCGCAAGGCGCCGGGTGGTCGACGAGCGATCAGCGGATCAGGATCGGGCCGGCAGGCTGCCGCCCGGGACGAATCCTGGAAATCAACGGCGATCGGGGGCGCTAGACATCGCGCGGCGCAGCCAGCCACCGAGCGGGCGCAGGGAACCGAACAAGGAGTCGGGCACCATCGAATCACGCTGCGAGATCACGCCCCGGGCGACGAGCATGTCGATGAATTCGCGCACTTCCTGGCGGCGAATTCCGCTGGCACCGACCAACTGCGTGAGCGACATGTGCCGGTGCGACATGTCGCCCAGCATGCGTCGAAAAGCAGTGCGATCGAATGGAGCAGAAAGCTCCAGCCAAGCGGCGAGGCGGTATTCCTTCATGGCTCCAACGATGTGGTTTTCGGCAGCGGATCGGGCCAGCTACTCGGCGGGAAAGCGCAGGGTATTCGCTTGCGCCGATGGCGTGAAGGGGATAAAGCCGGAGTTTCGTGATTTTCAACACACTGCAAAACAGCGATACACGCCGATACGGATCAAGACGGCGCGCTGAGTGCGCGCTGCACCTCGGTCTGCCAGGGCAGTGCATGCACCAGCTGGTGCAAATGCACGGTGACTTGGACGTGGCTCAGGGCTTCACCGTGGGCGTCGAGCAACCGCAGGTTCGTGACCATGCCGAACGGGTCGGACATGGCCACCACGCCTTGCTGCAATTCGACCCAGTCCCAGGCGACTCCGGCCGAGCGGTCGACGCTCGCATCGCCCCAAAGCGTTTGTCCGCTGCAGGGCCCGGCCTCGTCGCCAAAAGTCAACACTCGCGTGCCGAGGTGGACGAGATGCAGATGTGATGCAGAGCTCGCCTGCCACAATACAGGCGGCCACGCGTACACAATCCATGCAGGTGTCATCCGGGTGGTCAACGTCGTCGCGCCGATGATGCGTCCTAAGAGGGTGAGTCGATAGGCGCTAGTGTGGCGACGGATTTTCGTTTTGCCATCTGTCAACCCTGTCAGGTTGTTGTGATTCGGGCGATCTGACCTGTGCAAGATTGCGCGTTCGGGTGAGAAGGGGCTGCATGCTTCAGGGCGGTTTCACGGAAGTGCTGGGGAGTCAAAGCCGGGACGAGTTCCGGGATGAGGTCGTGGGCTTCACGAAGAGGCTCGGCTTCGAGACCGTCTCGGCCACCGTCGTCATCGACCACCTGCTCGGCGAGGCCGAGTTCATCACCGTCGACAACACCCCGCAGGCCTACCGCGACGCTTTCCAGAACCGCGAGAACTGGCGCCTCGACCCGGTGATGCAGCACTGCAAGCGCCAGAGCATGCCCATCATCTGGAGCCAGAAAACCTACGTTTCCCAGGGCCTGGGCGACAAGTGGGAAGAGCAGGCCCGCTACGGCTACCGCAACGGCATCGCGCTGGCATTGCACATGCCCGAAGGCCGGCACTTCTTTCTCGGCGTCGACCGCGACCAGCCGGTGCCGATGCACGCCGGTGAGCTGACGCGCGTGGTGGCCGACCTGCAACTGTTCGCGGTGCACGCCCAGGACGCCGCGTTGCGCATCCTGGCTCCAGGCGCATCCGACCCGGGAAACCCGTCGCTCACGCCCCGCGAACTGGAGACTTTGCGCTGGACGATGGAGGGCAAGACGGCCCGCGAGGTCGGTGACGTGCTCGGCATCACCGAACGCACGGCCGCGCTTCATGTCAACAACGCGACCCACAAGCTGGGCTGCGTCAACAAGCACCAGGCGGTGCTCAAAGCCCTGCGCCTCGGGTTGATTCGCTGAGAATTCCCGGAAACTTCGGGGCTCGCGTCAATCCCCACCCTGTAAGACTTGACAGTTACGCAAAAGCTCGACTCCTGTTGGAATGGATGCCGTGCACGGATGGCGTGTACCCCACCCTCAGGAGCAGAGCATGCAACAACGTCAATCCACCGTTTTCGCCTTCACCACCAAGAATCCGGGCAGCGCCCAATCGTCGATCAAGTCCGCTCCGATCGCCCTCGACGCTGCCACGCTCAAGCTGGTGGCGGGTGGCGCACAAACCGCAGGCCCGAACGGCGGCTGGGCCAGCGTTGCGGTAAGCGGCCCGAACGGCGGCTGGTAAAGCGGTAAACCGTCCGGGCTTTCGTGGCCAGCCTGTTCCGCCCCGAAGTCCTGGAAAACCGCCAGCGCGACTGGCTGGGCAGCATTCAGCTGATTCGGCCGGTTTCGCTGGCTGTGCTCACGACCTTTGTTGTGGTGACGGCTGCGGCAGTCGCTTCTTACCTGGTGTTCGGTGAGTACACACGCAAAGCCCGCGTCAGTGGTTACCTTGTCCCCGATCAAGGCGTGATTCGTCTGATGTCGCCGCAGGCGGCCACGCTGCTCGAAGCCCACGCAGTCGAGGGTGCTGCGGTCCGCAAAGGCGACGTGCTGTTCGTGCTGTCGGTCGGCCAGTCCACCTTGAGCGGCGAGACGCAAACGGCGGTGCAATCGAGCCTCGCGCTGCGCGAGCAAAGCCTGAAAGGCGCCGCAAGGCAGCGAGGTGTGCTGGAGCAGAACCAGCTCGCCGCGCTCGACCGGCAGATCGAAGAGATGCGGCGCGAGCTGACGTCGATGGCCGCCGAGGCTGATCTGCAACGCGAGCGGCTCACGCTGGCGCAACAGGCCCAGGCGCGGTTGGAGTCGCTGCGCAACGACAACTTCGTCTCGTCGGCGCAGGTGCAGACCAAGGCCGAAGAAGTGCTGGGCATCAAGGCGCAACTGCAAGCGCTTGAGCGGCAGCGCTCTGCGCAGTTGCGTGAGATCGCCACACTCCAGGCGCAGCGTCGCGAGCTGCCGATGCGCGCGCAAGCGCAGCAGGGCGAGATCCACCGGGACCTGGCGGCGCTGGCCCAACAGTCGGCCGAGAACGAAGCGCGGCAGCGCATCGTCGTGCGCGCGCCGCAAGACGGTGTGCTGAGCGGCGTCTTGGCCCAGGTTGGCCAGACCGTCTCGCCGAACGTGGCCATGGCCAGCCTGTTGCCCGCCAATGCCCGTTTGCAAGCCCAGCTTTTTGCACCCTCGAGCGCGGTCGGTTTTGTCCGCCCCAAACAAACGGTGCAGCTGCGCTACCAGGCCTTTCCGTACCAGAAGTTCGGCCACCAGACCGGGGCGGTGGCGCTCGTGTCGCGCTCGCCGCTTCAGGGCGCGGAACTCGCCGGCTTGCCGATGCAGACCGCAGCGAGTGCAGGCAGCGAGCCGCTTTACCGAATCACCGTCACGCTCGATCGACAAAGTGTTGCGGCCTACGGCCAGGCGCAGGCTCTGGTGCCCGGCATGCAGCTCGAAGCCGACGTGCTGCTCGACCGCCGCCGACTGATCGAATGGTTGTTCGAGCCGGTGCTCGGCATCGCCGGCCGGGTGTGAGCGGCGTGGCTTCCTTGCTCGACGGGTTGCGCCTGGGGCTGTCGAGCCGGCGCCTGCCGATGATCCTGCAGACAGAAGCGGCCGAATGCGGCCTGGCGTGCCTGGCGATGGTGGCCTCGCACCACGGCTTTCGCAGCGACTTGCCGACACTGCGCCAGCGCTTTTCGGTCTCGCTCAAGGGGGCGACCATGGCCGATCTGGTGCGCCTGGCCGGTCACATGCGGCTGAACGCGCGCGCGCTGCGGGCCGAGATGCAGCATCTGCCCGAACTCGCGCTGCCCTGCATCCTGCACTGGGACCTGAACCACTTCGTCGTGCTGAAGGAAGTGCGTCGCGGTGTCGCCGTGATCCACGACCCGGCACGCGGCGTGCGCAGCCTGCCGCTGGCCGAGCTGTCGAAACACTTCACCGGCATCGTGCTCGAGCTGGCGCCGCAGGCCGAGTTCGAGCCGCACACCGAGCGGCAAGACGTTTCGCTGCGCCAACTGCTCGGGCGCGTGACCGGCCTGAAGCGCTCGCTGCTGCAGATCTTCACGCTCGCGCTCGCGCTCGAAGCGTTCACCTTGCTGTCGCCGTTCTTCCTGCAATGGGTCGTCGACAACGTCCTGCTCAGTGCCGACCGCGACCTGCTCGTGACCCTCGGCGTGGGCTTCGCCTTGCTGGTGCTGATCCAGGTCGGCGCCGGTGCGATCCGTTCCTGGGCGGTGCTGCATCTGTCCGCCACGCTGAATCTGCAGTGGCTCTCGAACGTGTTCGCGCACCTCATGCGGCTGCCGGTCTCGTGGTTCGAGAAGCGCCACACCGGCGACGTGATGTCGCGCTTCGGCGCGGTGCAGAAGATCCAGCAGACGCTGACCACCAGCTTCGTCGAGTCGGTGCTCGATGGTCTGCTCGTCGTCGTCACGCTGGCGATGATGCTGGTCTACAGCGGCACGCTGACGGCGATTGCGGCCAGCAGCGTTGCCGTTTACGCGCTGCTGCGCTGGTCCTTCTTTCGTCCGCTGCGCGAAGCGACCGAAGAGTCGATCGTCTTCGAGGCCAAACGCTCCAGCCACTTTCTGGAGTCTCTGCGCGGCGTGCAGTCGATCAAGCTCTTCAACCGCCAGGAAGACCGCCAGGCGCGCTTCATGAACCTCGTGGTCGACGCGATGAATGCCAACATCGCCACCCGCAAGCTGGACCTGATGTTCAGTGTCTTGCACAAGCTGGTGTTCGGGCTGGAGCGCATCGCGATCGTCTGGGTCGGCGCCTTGCTGGTGATGGACCACATCTTCTCGGTCGGCATGCTGTTCGCGTTCATTGCTTACAAAGAACAGTTCGCGCAGCGTGTCAGCGCACTGATCGACAAGGTGGTCGAGCTCAAGATGCTCAAGCTGCAGGGCGAGCGCCTGGCCGACATCGTGCTCACGCCGCCGGAGCCGCAGGTCGATATTGCGCAAGCCTTGCCGGCGGGGCGTGCGAGTCTTGAGCTGCGCGACGTGAGCTTCGGGTATTCCGAGGCCGAGCCCGAGGTGCTGCGGCACCTGAACCTCGTCATCGAGCCGGGCGAGTCGGTCGCCATCGTCGGCCCGTCGGGTTGTGGCAAGACGACGCTGCTCAAGCTGATGCTGGGCGTGCACGCGCCGCAGACCGGCGAGGTCCGCGTCGGCGGCCTCGCGTTGCGTCAACTCGGCCTGCGCGCCTGGCGCGACATGATCGGCACCGTGATGCAGGACGACCAGCTTTTTGCCGGATCGATCGCCGACAACATCAGCTTCTTCGACCCCGAGGCCGACCCTGCGTGGATCACGCAGTGCGCGCGCATCGCGGCCGTGGCCGACGAGATCGCCGCGATGCCGATGGGTTTTCACACGCTGATTGGCGACATGGGGGCGAGTATTTCGGGCGGCCAGAAACAGCGCATCCTGCTGGCGCGCGCGCTCTACAAACGGCCGAAGCTGTTGTTCCTCGACGAAGCCACCAGCGCGCTCGACGTGGAGCGCGAGCGTGAAGTGAATCAAGCGATCCGACAGCTCGACCTCACGCGCATCATCGTCGCGCACCGGCCCGAAACCATCGCCTCGGCGAGCCGCGTGATCGTGCTGCAGGACGGCAAGGTCGCGCAAGACTTGCGCAGCGTGCCGGGCGGCGGGGGCAGCAACCACGCGCGCTGAGCCCTTGCGACGCGGCGCCGCGCGACGCGGCCCTAAACTTCGTGGCATGAACATTCTCGGCATCGAATCGTCGTGCGACGAAACCGGCGTGGCGCTGGTGCGCGCCGCCGCGAGCGGCACGCCGACGCTGCTGGCCCATGCGCTGCACAGCCAGATCGACATGCACCAGGCCTATGGCGGCGTGGTGCCCGAACTGGCCTCGCGCGACCACATCCGGCGGGTGTTGCCGCTGGCTCGGCAGGTGATGCACGAAGCGGGCGCAACGCTGGCCGACATCGATGTCGTGGCCTACACGCGGGGGCCGGGCCTGGCGGGTGCGTTGCTCGTTGGCGCCGGCGTGGCGTGCTCGCTGGCCGCCGCGCTTGCACGGCCTGTGGTCGGCGTTCACCACCTCGAAGGGCACTTGCTATCGCCGTTCCTCTCGGCCGACCCGCCCGAGTTTCCGTTCATCGCGCTGCTCGTATCGGGCGGCCACACGCAGCTGATGCGGGTCGAAGACGTCGGCCGCTACGAACTGCTCGGCGAGACCATCGACGACGCGGCCGGCGAGGCCTTCGACAAGTCGGCCAAGCTGCTCGGCCTGGGCTACCCGGGCGGGCCGGCGCTGGCGCGGCTGGCCGAGTTCGGCGACGCGTCGAGCTTCACGCTGCCGCGCCCCTTGCTGCACAGCGGCACCCTCGATTTTTCGTTCGCCGGCCTGAAGACGGCGGTTCGCACGCAGGCGCTCAAGCTCGGCAGCAATGTCTGCGAGCAGGACAAGGCGAACTTGGCTGCATCGACTCAGCAAGCCATCGTCGACGTGCTGGTGCGCAAGTCGGTGCAGGCGCTGCGCGACACGGGCCTGAAGCGCATCGTCGTCGCCGGTGGCGTGGGCGCGAACGCGTTGTTGCGCGAACAACTGAACCGCGAATGTGCAAAACGCCAGGTCCGGGTGCACTACCCGGAACTGGCGCTGTGCACCGACAACGGCGCAATGATCGCGCTCGCTGCCGCGATGCGCTTGCAGCGCGACAGCGCGGCTGCATCGACCGACTACGCGTTCAACGTGTTGCCACGTTGGCCGCTGGCCACTGCAAACGCTGCGGTCAGTTGATGTTCAGCTGGGTCGCGCCGGTCGCGACCTTTTTCGCCAGCGTCAGTGTCAACACGCCGTTCTCGAACTTCGCTTGCGACGCCGTCTGGTCGACTTCGGCCGGCAGGCTCACGGTGCGCGCGTAGCGTGCGGTGCTGCGTTCGCGGTAGAGCGCGCGGGCAGTGTCTTTCGGTGCTTCGGCGGCGGCACCGTCGATCGGAGCGGCCTTCGGCAGGTCGACGGTTTCGATGCTGACACGGCGTCCTTCGACCGAGACTTTCAGTTGCTCACGCGTCACGCCGGGCACGTCGAAAACGACGTTGTAGGCGGTGTCGGTTTCGCTCACGTCGAGCGCGGGCGTGCGGGTCTGAGCGCTGGTGGCCGCACCTCGCAGCGAGTGATCGAACGACTCGTCGAACAGGCGGTCGAACGCACGGCTGAACTGCGGCGAGACGGCACGGTGGGCAGAACGGGAGAGGGGCAGAACGAACATGGCGGGCTCCTACAATCGGGTTTCGCTGCTGCACCGTGCAGCAACCATGCCGCTGAATTTGGAGCGGCATTTTTGTTTTCAAGGGTCTTGAAATTGCCGATGCTGAAGAGATTTTTGGGCGCGTGCGGGTTGGTTCTGGCGCTGTGCGGCGGGGCGGCGAGTGCCGCAGTCGAGCCGGTGCGCATCGCGATGGTCGAGGGCCTTTCCGGCAGCTTCGGCAACGCCGGTGAAGCGGTGCACCGCAACCTGCTGCTGGCGGTGGAACGCATCAACGCGCGCGGCGGCGTGCGGCTGCCCGGTGGCGCACGGCCGCTGGAGTTGCTGAGCTTCGACAGCAAGGGCAACAACGAAGAAGCGCTGGCCATGCTGAGGTCGGCGCTCGACCAGCAGGTGGCCTTCGTGATGCAAGGCAACAGCTCGTCGGCCGCTGCAGTGTTGATCGACGCGCTGAACAAGCACAACGAACGCGAGCCGCAGCGCCGTGCGCTGTTCCTGAACTACTGGGCTGTGGACCCGGTGCTGACGAACGAGAAGTGCAGCTTCTGGCACTTCCGCTTCGACGCCCACGCCGACATGCGCCTGGCCGCGCTGACCGACGTGCTGCGCGACGACACCAGCGTGAAAAAGGTCTACCTGATCGGGCAGGACTACAGCTTCGGCCAGCAGGTGCTGCGCAAGGCGCGCACCGACATCGTTGCCAAGCGCCCCGACATCGAGATCGTCGGCGACGAGTTGCACACGCTGGGCCGCATCAAGGACTTTCTGCCCTACGCCGCCAAGATCAAGGCCAGCGGGGCG
>JANYFX010000027.1 GCA_025359585.1 Rhizobacter sp.
GACCTTGGCCAGTTCGGTCTTGCCAGTGCCCGGTGGACCGTAGAGCAGCACGTTCACACCCGGCTCCTTGCGAGCCACGGCGCTGGCCAGCAGCGCGGTCATCATGCGCTGGTCGATGCCGACGAAGTCGAAGTCGGCCTCGGTCAGCTCGCTGCGTTTGGCCGGGCGCGTGAATACCGCCATCAGGTCGGACGGGCCTTCGTACTTGCGCATCAGCACCGGCGGCAACTGCTCGCTGACCTTCATCAGGTCGGCCAGATCGGTGATGTTGTGTTCGGAGATCAGGTTCTCGACCATGCCGATGCGCTCGAGCCGCGAGCCGGCGCGCAGCGCTTCGGCCACATCGGTTTCGCTGACACCGGCCACGCTGGCGATGGCCGCATAGGCTTCCTGCGCGTTCGAGACCTTGAACTCGACCAGCAGGCCGCGCAGGTCGCGCTGGTAACGCGCGAGCGTGCCGTAGAGCAGCAGCGCGCGCTCGGCCGGGTTCAATTGCAGCAGGCCGGCCAAGGCGTCGATGTTCTTCTCGACCAGCGTCGAGTCGTTCTTCAGGCTGCGCACCAGCCAGTCGGCCGTGGCGCCGAGCACGGCGAGCAGATCCTTGGGCGCGTCCTTGATGTACTCGTCGATGTAGAAGAACAGCGTGCCTTCTTCATACGGCCCGCGCCAGCCACCGTGGCGAGCCATGAACGCGTCGTCGCTCAGGGCCTCGTGGCCACGCCAGTGTTCGTTCCCCTTGCAGCGCGTGTTGAGGAATTCGCGCAAGCGCCCGAGCACCGAGCTCGGCCAGACCAGGTGTTTGCCGGTGAGCGAAAGCAGGCTGTTCCAGTCGCGCCGCAGGTTGAAGCGGCCGGCGTTGCGGGTCGTGAGGGTCAGCACGAACTGCGAGCACATGCGGTCGAGCACCGGCGCTTCTTTCAAGCCCGGTGACAACAGCAAGCGCCCATCGCTGTAGCTCTTGACCATGCGACCTCCTGCGGAAAAGTCTGTGGACCATCTTGGCGCAGAGTGCACCCTGCGGCAAGCCCTGTGTGTGCACTGGCTTGCAAAGGACCATAACGCAGGCACGGCCCGCAGGAGGACAGAAGGCTTGTTTCACGTGCCGCACGTCACGCGCGGCCGAAGCTCAGTGCAGGATCACCGGCTGTTGCATCAACGAAGCGAAACGCTCGATGTAGTCGTCGATCTCTTCTTCCGAGGGGCTGGTTTCGATCAGCGCTTCGACGCCTTCCTTGAAACTCTCGGCCAGCACGCCCTGGATGAAGATTTCCTTGCGTGCGAACTTGTCGACGATCTCGTAGCCGCCATGGCTGAGCGACGCGCTGGCGAGCGCGGCCGCGCCGGGCACCGTGCCGGCATCGGTGGCCACGTCGAACAGCACGACCGCGAAGCTTTCAGAGTTGTAGAGCATTTGCATGACGGACTCTCCTGCTTGCCTACGTGAGTCCCTCAACGCAAATATCAAGCCAGCGGCCGACGCTGGCCCCGCAAAACGGGGTCAAGGCGAGAGGTCCATGTCCTGCAGCCGCAGGTCGAGCCCGTCGTCGTTCGGGCCGGCGCGCAGGGTGGCGCGCAGCGGCAGGTGGTGGCGCCGGGGGTCGAGCCACACCTCCACGGTGGTGTCGTAGAGAACACGTGGCTCGCGCGTGAACTTGATCGCCGTCACGCTGCCGGCGCGGGTATCGACCGCCTCAGGGCCGACGCAGCGCAAGACCCAGACCCCCGCATCGCCGTGCGAACCGCTCAGGAACATCACGACCTTGGCGCCGGCCGCGCCCAGCGCCGGCTCGGCCGCCACGATGGCACCGAGCTGGATCATCCAGCTCAGCCGGTCCTGGGCACCGGCATGGAGCGGGTATTCCGTTTGTGGGCCTGAAAACGTGATCTTGCCGGCTTCGCGCTGAAAGTTGGCGGCCGTGAGGGGGCGGCGAATGCGCCGGTCGGTGAAACGCTGCGGCGCAACGCCGGATGCGTCGAAACCGCCCTGGCTGGTTTGCGCTAGCAAGGTCAGGCCCGCGACGCCGCCTTCGAGCTTCAGCTCGTAGCGCTCGGCGCCGGGGCGCCACTGGATCTCGCCGTTGCCGTGCAACTGGCCGCGCTGCATGTCGTAGCGCAGCGTCACGGCCGGCGGCAGCTGGGTGCGGTAGTGCGGAATGGTTTCTTCGGCCGGCACCGTCTCGGCCAGCGCTGGCGCGGCCACGCGCGCCACGGCCACCGAGGGCGGGCTCGCGGCGGGCGGCTCGGGCGCCAACGGCGTTTCGATCACGGCGGTGGTGGGGATGATCGCAGTGGCGCGCGGCAGCGCCGCCAACGCGATCGTCTGCGGTCTGGCGACGTGCAAGGTCACTGCAGAAACGCGCGGCGCGGCCGGCGCGAGGGCGGGCGCGCGCTCGGCCACGACCGCTGCCTTCACGACCACCGGCGCCGCCGCGGCCATTGCCCGCACCTGCATCGCGGGCCGTGGCAAGGGTGGCGCATCACGCTGCGGCCAGGCCCAGTCGAGCCCGCTCAGCGCACCCGCATGCAACAGCAAAGCGAGCGCGCCGAGCAGCGCCAGTGCCTTCCAGCGGCGCCGCACGCCAGGCTTCGATTCGACCCCCGCCCCCAGCATCGACAATACCTTCCCTTCTCGCCCATTCGCCCCGCCCCAAACATGAAGCTAGCGACCTACAAAGACGGCTCACGCGACGGCCAGCTCGTCGTCGTCTCGCGTGACCTTTCCACAGCCCACTATGCCAGCGGCATCGCGACCCGGCTGCAACAACTGCTCGACGACTGGGGCTTCATCTCGCCGCAGCTCGAAGAGCTGTCGCAGACGCTGAACCACGGCAAGACACGCCACGCGTTCAACTTCGAGCCAGAGAAGTGCATGGCCCCGTTGCCAAGAGCCTACCAGTGGGCCGATGGTTCCGCGTTCATCAACCACGTGGAGCTGGTGCGCAAGGCGCGCAACGCCGAAATACCGGAGAGTTTCTACACCGACCCGCTGATGTACCAGGGCGGCAGCGACGATTTCATCGGCGCGCGCGACGACATCGTCTGCGCCAGCACCGAGTTCGGCATCGACTTCGAAGCCGAAGTCGCGGTGATCACCGGTGACGTGGAGATGGGCACGTCGCCCGACGCGGCGATCGACGGCATTCGCCTCTTGTTGCTGGCCAACGACGTGAGCCTGCGTTGCCTCATTCCTGCCGAGCTGGCCAAGGGCTTCGGTTTCCTGCAGAGCAAACCCGCCACCGCGTTCAGCCCGGTCGCCGTCACGCCCGACGAGCTCGGCGAGAGCTGGCGCGGCGGCCGCCTGCACCTGAACCTGGAAAGTGTGTGGAACGGCAAACGGGTCGGCCTGTGCGACGCCGGCCCGGAAATGAGCTTCCACTTCGGCCAGCTGATCGCGCACCTCTGCAAGACACGCAACGTGCGCGCCGGCAGCATCATCGGCAGCGGCACCGTCAGCAACAAGGACTGGTCGCGCGGTTATTCGTGCATCGCCGAGAAGCGCGCGATCGAAACGATTGAAGGCGGCGCGCCGAAGACCGAATTCATGCAGTACGGCGACACGATCCGTATCGAGATGAAAGGCGCTGACGGCATGACCCTGTTCGGGGCGATCGAGCAGCGTGTGGTGGCGCCGGCCTGAGCGCGCCGTGAGCAACGAACTGCCGCGCAGCTTCAAACTGATCACCGTCTGGCTGCTGCTGGGCGCGTTGATCTTCGTCGCTGTCCAGTGGTGGCTGTACCGCGCACGGCAGACCCAGTTCCAGGTCAGCGGCGGCGTGGTCGAGTTGCGCCGCGGCAGCGATGGCCACTACCACTGGCCGGGCAGCATCAACGGCCACGCGGTCGACTTTCTGGTCGACACCGGCGCCACCGGCACCGCCATGTCGGCCGGCTTGGCGCGCGAGCTGCAACTGGAGTCGCTGGGCCCGGTGCAGTCGGAGACGGCCGGCGGTCGCGTCACCGGGCAGGTGGTGAGCGCCGACCTGACCCTGCAAGGCGGTGTCAGCGCGCAGCGCCTGCGGATCGTCGCGCTGCCGGGTCTGAGCGAGCGCCCGCTGCTCGGCATGGATGTGCTCGGCCGCCTGAAGTGGCAACAGGGCGACGGCGTGCTGCGCTTCGAGCTGAAGCCGGCGCGCTGACCGGCTGCGGATAAGCTGCGCCTCATGAAGAAAGCTTTCGACCGGCGGCGCTGGCCGCGTGGCCTGGCCGCGTTGCTGATGGTTTGCAGCGCCGGCCTGCACGCACAAACGCCGGCCAGCTGCCCGCCGACCGCCGAAGCGTTCACGCAGGCGCAGTTGCAAAGCGGCGCGCGCGACGCGCGCGACCGCGGCTTCCTGTGGCGCATCACACGCGGCGGTCGCAGCTCCTGGCTCTACGGCACCGTGCATGCCGGCAAACGCGACTGGGTGTTCCCGGGCCCGCAGGTCACGCAGGCGCTGAAGGCCAGCGACACCGTCGCGCTCGAACTCGACATGCTCGACCCCGAGTTCGCCCGGCGGCTCGGCGAGGGCATGGCGGCGTTGCCCGGCGCGCCGCTGCCCGAGCCGATGCGCCAGCGTCTGGCACGTCTGGCCGACGCCGAGTGCATCCCGGCGCAGATGCTGGCGCCGCTCAGCCCCGAGCTGCAGGTGTCAACGCTGACGGTGCTGGCCGCGCGGCGCGACGGCATCGACCCGTCGTACGGCATCGACGCCGTGCTCGGCGGCTTCGGCCGCGGCTCGGGCAAGACGGTGGTGTCGCTCGAAACCCCCGAGCAGCAGCTGAGCGCCCTGCAGATGCCGAGTCCGCAGGAAACGCTGGCCTTCGTCGAGAGCGGCCTGCAGGACCTGGAGAGCGGCCGCGCCCGCCCGCTCGTCCTGAGGCTGACGCAGATCTGGGCCGATGCCGACTTCGAGACGCTGTCAGGCTACGAGTCGTGGTGCGAGTGCCTGAAGACCGAGGCAGACCGTGCGCAGCAAACCCGCCTGCTCGACGACCGCAACCCGCCGCTGGCCGACGCCATCGCCGCCATTCACAACGGGGGCAAGCAGGTGTTCGCCGCCGTCGGCAGCCTGCACATGATCGGCCCGCTCGGCTTGCCGGCCCTGATGGCGCAGCGTGGTTTCAGCGTCGAGCGGGTGCGTTTCACCCCCTGAAGGCGCGGGACCGCTGCACGCCACGGCGCGCGTTATGAATGCACAATGAAACGCGCCGAACACAAGAGCGCCCTGCCGACCATCGCCCGAGGAGACAACACCATGACCGACGCATCCGCCTTCACGAAACTCGTGCCGGGCTTCGATTTTCTGCAAAGCCTGGTCAAGGGCGCCGGCGCGGCGCTGCCGGGCATCGGCCAGTGGGTGGCGCCGACCATCGACCCCGAAGAGCTCGACAAACGCATCAAGGAACTGCGCACCGTTCAATACTGGCTGGAGCAGAACGCACGCATGCTGGGGGCCACGATCCAGGCGCTCGAAGTGCAGCGCATGACACTGTCCACGCTGAAGACCATGAATGTGCAGATGGACGATCTGCGCGAGTCGATGAAGATCAAGATGCCGGTCGCGGCGCCTGCGCCTCAGGCGGCTCCGGAGCCCGAGTCCGAACCCGCGGCAGCGCCCGAATCGCCCGCCGCCCCTGGCGTCGTCGACCCGATGCAATGGTGGGGCGCGCTCACCAAGCAGTTCACCGAGCTCGCGACCACCGCGATGAAGGACACCGGCACCGACGCAGCGAAGACGCTGGCCGGAGCGATGATGAAACAGTCGATCGACGCGGCCGGCCAGGTTACCCGCAAGGTGAAGAGCGCGGCCGCGAAGACAGCGCCGAAGAAAAAACCGGCGGCCCGCAAGAAGGCCGCCACGAGCCGTTGAGCCGATGAAGCCGTTCCTGCACGCCCACGCCACGCACCCCGACTGGCGCAGGGCGCTCGCGCTGGCCGCTGCGCAGGTCGAAGCGCAGCGCAGCGAGCCGGGTGCAGCCGCCGCGCCCACGCTCGGCTGGGTCTATTTCACCGACAGCTTCGGGCCGCATGCCGCGGCGCTGCTGGCCGAACTGCACCAGCGCTGGCCGGGCGTGCAGTGGGTCGGCGCGAGCGGCGTGGGCATTGCCGCGGGCGGGGTCGAATACTTCGACGAGCCGGCGCTCGCGCTGATGCTGGCCGACATTCCGCGCGAGCGCTTTCGTGTGTTCTCGGGCGCGCGCCCGCTCGGTGGGTTCAAAGCCCACACCGCGAACGTGCATGTCGATCCGGCCAGCACCGACGTCGACGAGCTGGTGCGCGACATGAGCGAGCGCACCGCCAGCGGCTACCTGTTCGGCGGCCTCGCGTCGTCGCGCGGCAAGGCCGTGCACGTCGCCGAATCCGTGCTCAGCGGCGGCCTCTCGGGCGTGGCTTTCGATGCGCGCGTGGCGCTGGTTTCACGCGTGACCCAGGGCTGCCAGCCGATCGGCGCCACGCGCACCGTCACGGCCGCCGAACGCAACGTGGTGATCTCGCTCGACGGCGAAGGCGCGCTCGACTGCCTGATGCGCGACCTGAAGCTGACAGGCACCGACCCGCGCGCCGCGTTGCCGGTGTTGCGCCAGACGCTGGTCGGCCTCAGCAACGCGCCGGGGGTGGCGGCTGCGCACGCCGAACCCGACACCGGCGCCGCGTTGCACGGCCGCTTCGATCACGTCGCTCGGCGCGGTGCGTTCAGCACCGACACCCGGGTGCGCCCTCTCGTGGGGCTCGACCCGGGCCGACGCGGCATCGCCGTCGGCGACATGGCCCGGGTCGGCAGCCAGATCGCCTTCTGCACCCGCAACACCGAAGCCGCGCGCCGCGACCTGATGCGCGTCTGCGCCGAGGTGCGCGAAGAGGTCGAGCCCGAGACATTGCCGATGGCGGCAGCGCTCGCGCTCAAGGGCGCCCCCGCGGGCCACGCCGCACCCACGGCAGCGCGTGGCATCGCCGGCGCCATCTACGTCAGCTGTGCCGGGCGCGGCGGCGCGCACTTCGGTGCGCCATCGGCCGAACTCGCGATCGTCAGACACGCACTCGGTGACGTGCCGCTGGTCGGTTTTTTCGCTTCGGGCGAGATCGCGCGCGAGCATCTTTACGGCTACACCGGCGTGCTGACGGTGTTCACCACCGGCTCTTGAGCACCGCCCGGAAATGTCTTCGACATTCGCTCCCGCATGCGTCGAGCAAAGTGGCATGGCCACATTGGCCTGATAGCGCAGGGCGCACCCGCCATGGCCCCGCCGCGCATCCCGCCGATCCACTGCCTGCTCAGCTTCGAGGCCCTGGCACGGCTGCGCAGCGTGAGCCAGGCGGCGGAAGAACTGAGCGTGACGCCGAGCGCGGTGAGCCACCGGATCCGCCAGCTCGAAACGCAGCTCGGCCTGAAACTGTTCGAGCGTGCCGACTTCAGCCTCACCGAGGATGGCACGGCCTACCTCACGCAAGTGCGCCCGGCGCTCAAGGCACTGGCGCAGATTCCCGGCCAGAGCGGCGCGGCCAGCGTCACCAAGCTGCGCCTGGCCGTGACGCCGACCTTCTCGCGCCAGATCCTGCTGCCGCGTCTGGCGCTGTTTCGCCACGCCTACCCGGATGTGGAGCTGATTCTGCAGGTCTCGATCCCGCTGCTCGACGTGACCGCGGAAAACGCCGACCTCGAGATCCGCTTCGGCGCCGGTGCTTATGCCGGCATGGAAGAACTGCGCATCCTCTCCGACACCGTGTTCCCGGTTTGCAGTCCCGAGTACCTGCACGAGTTCGGTCCGTTCGACGGCTTCGACCGCGCCGAGAGCGTGGCCCGGGCGCGCCTGATTCGCAGCCCGCTGGAGCCTTGGCAAACCTGGTTCCGGGCCTGTGGCATCGATCTGCCAGAGCCGCGTGAGGGCTCGCAGTTCAACGACGTGGGCCTGATGCTCGACGCCGCCGTGGCCGGCTTCGGCGTGGCGCTCACGCGCTCCCGGCTCGGCGTGGCGTGGGTCGAGAGCGGGCGACTGATCCGCCTGTCGCCGCAGGCCGTGGCTTCGCCGCACCACCACTTCGTCTGCTGGAAGCCCGGCGTGCTCGAACGCTGGGAATGCGCCGCCTTCGTCGACTGGCTCAAGCACGCCCTTTGACACTGCCGGCGTGAAAAAGCTTCACGCCGGTTCCGAGCAGCTTTCACGCTGCGCGAGGCGGGCCGATTCCAGAATCACGCTGCGTTGACGGGACCGGCCGGCCACAGGCCCGGCCCCATGCGTGTTGGTTCATTCACCGCGACCCTCCAGGAGACAAGCCATGACTTGGCAGCAGATTTACGACCCGTTCGGCAACATGATCATCTCAACGTTGCTGGCCGCCATACCGGTGGTGGTGATGTTGGCGGCGCTGGGCTTCTTCCACATCAAGGCCCACATTGCCGCCGGGCTGGGGCTGATCGCCGCGGTGCTGGTGGCCGTGTTCGCCTACGGCATGCCGGCGGCCATGGCCGGCAAGGCGGCGATGTTCGGTGGTTTCACCGGGCTCTTGCCGATCGGCTGGATCGTGCTGAACATCATCTTCCTGCAACAACTCGCCGAGAAGAACGGCAGCTTCAAGATTTTGCAGGACTCGCTCTCGGGCATCACCGAAGACCGGCGGCTGCAATTGCTGTTGATCGCCTTCTGCTTCGGCGCCTTCTTCGAGGGCGCGGCCGGTTTTGGCACGCCGGTGGCGGTGACGGCGGGCATCCTGATCGGCCTGGGCTTCTCGCCGCTGGCGGCCTCGGGCCTGAGCCTGATCGCCAACACCGCGCCGGTGGCTTTCGGTGCGCTCGGCACACCGGTCATCACGCTGGCCAAGGTGCACGGCTACGACCTGATGGAAGTGACCGCGATGATCGGCCGCCAACTGCCGTTCTTCAGCCTGCTGGTGCCCTTCTGGCTGATCTGGGCCTTTGCAGGGCGCAAGGCGATGCTGGAAATCTGGCCGGCGATCCTGGTGACGGGCCTGTCGTTCGCGATCCCGCAGTTCCTGGTCTCGAACTACATCGGGCCGGAGCTGGTGGACATCATCGCAGCGCTCGTCTCGATGATCGCGCTGGTGCTCTTCCTGCGCGTCTGGCAGCCGAAGAAGGTGTGGAAATCCACCTCGCTGAAGGGCCATGAGAAGGACGGCGGCGAGGCGAAGGCGCCGACGGCAATCGTGCGCCACACCCGTGCCGAACTGATCCAGGCCTGGATACCCTGGGTGATCCTGACGGTGTTCGTGTTCGTCTGGGGCCTGCCCTCGATGAAGACCTTCCTGAACAGCCTGTTCGCTCCCGCGTTCAAGATCGACGGGCTGCACAACTTGGTGCAGAAGATGCCACCGGTGGTCAAGGCACCGACCAGCGAAGCCGCGGTCTACACGCTCAACCTGCTCTCGGCCACC
>JANYFX010000040.1 GCA_025359585.1 Rhizobacter sp.
CCACACCAACAGTCCGAACCATCGAGTAAAAGGAGGAAACAGCTACAGTTATCCACAGCCGGCAGCTACAACGCCGGCACCCATCCCCGGGTTAAGTTGAGATCGGCAGGGTGGGTCAAGTTGAGATCGGCGCGCACATCCATTGACGAGGTAGCCGAGGAACTCTGCCACCTCGGAGTAGCTGCGACCGCGCGCTTCCCGTGTGCCGAGCAACTGAGGCCCGAAGCCACGCAACACGCGCCCGACCAATGCGGAGCGTTCCTCCATCACACGAAGCGCATCCGCCATCGCGTCCGCGATATTTGCGCGTGTGCGCTGCGTCGATTGCAACGCGCGGCTCATGCGCGAGGCACTCGGGCGATAGACGAGGGTCAGATAGAGCTCGTTACTCATCATGCGGCGCTCGCCGAGCTTCGCGTGGTACGCGATGGACAGGTCGCGCGCGAACCCGGGCTCAATCGGATCCAGCAGCGAGTCGCCGACAACGCGATGCAGCCGGTGCGTCCACACGGCCCACTGCCCACCGGCGAGGTTGCGAAGCAGGCTGCACAGCGCCTCGTGGCGTTCGGCAATCAGGTGCTCGTCAGAGCACTCGAACGCCACGCCGTCGAGCCGCCAGACCCGCAGGTAGTCACCGCCGCGCGTGATCACGTCGTTCGGACTGACCAGAGAAGAGAACGGCACGAACCGCGCGATCGGGTTCTCGGCCTTGGCGTGCGCCCAGTACCGCGGCCGTATGGCGGCGCGGGCGGACGGATCGACCGAGCCCGAGGCCTTAGACATGCCAAGCATCGCGTGCTCCCCGAAAAAGCGTGGGCGCGTAGCTGCGCGCGCGCCAGAATCGGCGGTTTCGGTCATGCAGGCGCAGTTTCATGGCGACGAACATCTGCCGGAACCGCTGGTCGTCCTTGCCCGTCACAAAGCGCATCCACAGCAGTGCAGGCAGGAAGGCCAGCAGCACGCCCAGAGCGATCCACCAGCTCACCAGGATGCCGCCCCACATGATCAGCAGCATCCCGGTGCCGAAAAGGACGACGAGCGGCACAAGGGGGATGCCCAGCTTCATGGCGGGCCGCGTGGCGCCCTTGTAGATGGCTTCGGCTTGCATGATCCGATTCCCCGGTGCCAGTCAGGCGACGATGTAGCTGGCGAAGGCGGCGGCGCCACCGACCAAGGTGCCGCCAATGAGCACGTTGGCCACATCGGCCAGGCGGGCACCTTGGAAGATCATCTTGAAACCAGCCCAGATGATCGCGATCGTGACCACCGCAATCGAGATGGTCACCAGAATCGTGTTGATGTTGGTGACCGTGGTGTTGATCTTGTCGAAACCCTGTGCGAACGCGACGCGCGGGGCGAACGCTGCCAGCAAGGCGAGCGTCGCGAACAGCTGTTTCACTGTGGAGAGTCGAGCGATGAGGTTCATGGTTGTTCCTTGATGTGCTTGTGATCGACTGTGTGAGCTCGAAGGCACCGGCTTACGGCGGCGCGTCGGTTGAACGAAGCGTGAGCGGAACGGCATGGGCGACGCGTTGGACGTACCCGTGCCGGAAGCCTGTCGTGAAGTTGCCGCTGTAGTAGCAGGACAGTGCTTCGCGAAGCGCGACCTGCGGGGCTGCCTGGAACGTCGATCGCTCGAAGCATTCGCTCAGCACGGTCTGCATGGCGCGCAGGTTTTCGCAGGGGTCGAATGCCGTGTTGGCGTTCAGTCCCAGCCGGTCGAAGTTGCGCACGTTGATCTGTGCCAGCCCAGCGCTGAAATTCCACCCCGTGGCCTGCAACTGGCGCGCGGTGGCCAGAGCTTCTGCCCGGCTGCGCGGCTGCCGGTCGAGCGCGCCACCGACGACGCCAATGGCGTGCGGGTTGAAGCTGCTTTCCACGGCGACGAGTGCATGTGCCGTGCTGGCGTGCACCAGCGGCGCGCAGGCCATGACAAGGGAGGCGAATGCAGAGGTGTCCATGGCGACCTCAGCATGTCGGGCAAGGCGCGGGCGCAGGCGGCTGCAATGCCAGCCACGCCGCATAGTCGTCGTCGAACCTGGTGTTCCAGGTACCAAGCTGTGTCTTCGCCGCCGGCGTGAACTCCGTGACAGAGTCACCGCCCAAACTCCACCACGTTCGAGCCCACAACGAGCCATTGATGTTGACCGCCACTGCGCCGATGAAGTCACAGCTGTAGATCGGTCCGCTCTCGCCGTCGATGACCCGCGTGTACTGCGGCGGGCAGTAGCTCGGCGCGCTGGACCACTGATGGCTGGCGCTGTTGGCGGGTTCCGACATCGAGCAGGTGGGAAAAGGCTTGCCGCGCGCCGTGTCGTGCAATACCTGCTGAATGGTAGGAACGCATAGGGGAACGTCGCGCCAACTGGGTGCGGCGAAGCACAGCAGCGCCTTGCAGCCATCGACGGCGTACGCGGGTGCTGTGACTCCTGCCAATGCGACCAGCAGGGCCAACAGCCAGAGCGATCGAATCTCGGCGCGGCGCGTGGCAATGCTGACGGACGGCTTTGGAGTGGCAGCGTTCTTCATGACGGTCCTTTCGAGGGCACTGCGG
>JANYFX010000105.1 GCA_025359585.1 Rhizobacter sp.
TGCTTGATCTTGAGCACCGCGGCCGAGAAGTCGACCTGCAGCGGATCGGTCGGCACATCGACGACGACCTTGATGCCCTGCGCCTCCAGCGACTTGAGCATCGCGTCGTGGCCGCCCTTGCCGTAGTCGTTGTTGGTGAACATCACGGCCACGGTCTTGGCCTTCACCGTGTCCTTGATGTAGCGCGCGACCTTGGGCATCGAGGTCAGCTGCGTGAACGACGAACGGAACACGTAGGGGTTGCCCTGCTGCGTGATGCTCGCCGCTTCGCCGCCGGTGAAGTTGGTGACGGCGGCGCGGCGCGTTTCCGACATGGTCACGAGCATCGAGCCCGAGTGCACCGGGCCGAGCACCACGTAGGCACCGTCGTCGACCGCCTTCTGCGCGAGCGCCTTGGCCACCGCCGGGTTGGTCTGCGTGTCGACCGGCTGGTAGTCGAGCTGGCGACCGAGAATGCCGCCGGCGGCGTTGATCTCTTTCACGGCGAGCTTCACGCCGTTGTTGAAGTTGGTGCCCGGCGTGGCGCCGCTGCCCGACAGCTCCATGATGCCGGCGAGCTTCACCGCGGCGGGTTGTGCAGTGGTCGCGAATGCGGCACCGGCGATCAGGCAGCCGAGGATCAGACGAGTCTTCTTCATGGGGGGTGTCTCCGTTCGATTTGGAATGAGGTTGAGTGCGCTCAGGCGTCGGTCTCGCGCAACGTTTCGACCAGGGCCCGCAGCGCAGCGGTGTAGGAGCGCCAGCCCAGGCCCTGGACCGTGGCTTTCACGGCCGGCGAAATGATCGAGTGGCGGCGCCACTCCTCGCGCGCCGCGATGTTCGACATGTGCACTTCGATCACCGGAAACGGCATCGCCTTGATCGCGTCGTGCAAGGGCACACCGTGTTGCGTGAGGCCGGCGGGGTTGACGAGCGCGCCCTGCACGAGATCGATGTTGTCGTGCAGCTTGTCGATCAGCGCGCCTTCGTGGTTCGACTGGAACACCTCGATCTCCGCGTCGAGTTCGCGAGCGAGAAGGTGCAGGCGCTCGTTGATCTGTGCCAGCGTGACCTTGCCGTAGATGTGCGGCTCGCGGCGGCCGAACAGGTTCAGGTTCGGGCCGTGCAGAACGAGGATCTTCATGGGCGGGCTCCAGGGGTGCCGTGTCGGATTCGGAGGAACGATGTCGTTTTAGGAACTTCATTCCATAGTGGAATATTATTCCACACAATGAACCGAGGCAAGCCGCAGGCGCACAGAAGCGGTCAAGCCGGGCCCGGCGCGACCGTCTTGTCATACTCCCGCCCAACCCACTCCGGATCGACATGAACGGAATCCTCGAGCGCACGCTCAGCATCCTCGAACACCTCGCGACGCACGCCGATGGCCTGCCGCTCGCGTCGATCGCCGACGGGCTCCACATCCCGCGCAGCGCCGCCCACCGGCTGCTGACCGACCTGTGCCGCTGCGGCTACGTGCGCCAAGTGCGCGAGCACGGCGACTACGTGCTGACCACCAAGCTGGTCGCGCTCGGCCTCGGTTTTCTCAGCAGTTCCGGGATCGTCGACATCGCGCAGCCGCTGCTCGACCGGCTCGCCGAGACCTCGCGCGAACTGGTGCGCCTGTCGGTCATCGACGGTGATCGGCTCACATGGGTGGCGCGCGCCCAGGGCGCGCGCAGTGGTCTGCGCTACGACCCCGACATGGGCATGGACGCAAGGCTGTCGTGCACCGCGACCGGCCACGCCTGGCTGCTAACGATGAGCGACGAGCGTGCGATCGAGCTGGTGGCTCGGCAAGGCTTCGGATCGCGCGAAGAGTACGGGCCGAGCGCGCCGACCACGGTGACAGCACTGCTCAAGTTCGTTCACGCCGCCCGCAAGCGCGGCTTCAGCCTGATCGACGAAGTCTTCACGCCGGGCATGACCGCGATGGCCGCGCCGGTGCGCAAGCCAGGGCACGACGCGATCGGCGTCATCAGCATCGCCGGGCCGCGCGTGCGCCTCACCCCCGAGCGCATGCTGGAACTGGGCCCGCACCTGCTCGACGCCGCCGCCGAACTCGCGGCATCGAGCAGCGCGTCGGCCATGTTCAAGAAGCAGCCCTTCCAGGGCCGGGCCTGACCGGTCTTCACGGTGCGGCGCATTCGATGAGAACCGTCTCGCTCGCCGCGCTCACGGTGCTCGAACTCTCGCCGGTCGAGATGGTGCGCTGCGCCGCCGACGCCGGCTTTTCGCACGTCGGCCTTCGCCTGCTGCCCGCAACACCCGACGAGCCGGTCTGGGACGTGGTCGGCGACACGCCGATGCTGCGTGAGCTGCTCGCCGCGCTCGCCGACACCGGCGTGCAGACGCTCGACATCGAGATCCTGCGGCTCAGGCCCGACACCGTGGTCGCCGACTGCCAGCGCGTGCTCGAGACCGGCGCCCGGCTTGGTGCGCGTTACGTGCTCGTGGCCGGCAACGATCCCGACGAGGCCCGCCTGACCGAGCGCTTCGCCCAGCTGTGCGAACGCGCCGCGCCCTTGCGGCTCAGTGCGTATCTGGAGCCGATGCCCTGGACCGACGCGCGCGATTTCACGCAGGCTGCGCGCATCGTCCACCGCTGTGCGCAGCCCAACGCCGGTGTGCTGATCGACCCGATCCACTTCGACCGAGCCGGCAACGTCGCATCGCAGATCGGCAGTGTGGCACTCGCACAACTCGCTTACCTGCAGTTCTGCGACGCGCCCGCCGCCCGCCCGGCCGATCTCGAAGGCCTGTTGCATCAGGCCCGTGCCGAACGCCTCTTGCCGGGTCAGGGCGGGCTCGATCTGCGTGGCATCCTGAGGGCCGTGCCACCCGATGCGCCACTGAGCCTGGAGATACCGATGCGCGCCAGCCCGCTGCCTGCCGTGGAGCGCGCACGCGCGGCGCTGGCCGCCACGCGCAGCTTCCTTGCGGGCGCGGCTTGAACCGCAGCGCCTTGGCAGCACGACACCCCCTAACTCCTGTTCCGGCTGGCCTGTTTCGTGCAAGAACTTCCGGGCGGGTTCACACTCGATACTTGGCGAGTTTTCGATCGCAACAGGTTCACGGCAACAAGACAGGGTGATGCACATGTACAAACACGTCGCAACGGTCGCTGGTATCGCCCTTTCGGTGCTGTTTGTCGTGGTCTTTTTTGCCGGCCGCGCCGAGACCAAACACCTCACCGAAGTGGCACCACGCGTCGGCATGAGTTACGACGACCTGATCGAAATGGCGCCCAGGGTGGCGTCGCAAACGGGCGCCACGCTCGGCACCTCCCGGCGGGTGGTCTACCTGCTGGCCTGCAGCGGGCTGCCGACCCGCTCGACGCTCGAAGAGCAGGCCACGGCGGCCGGCGCACTGTCCGCGAAACAGCGGCTGAGCGACCGCGAGGCCGTCAGTGCCGTGCTGACGCAGGGTGTCAACGGGGCCGCCACCGGGAACCTCAAAGACTGCTGAGGCGCGAGCCTCGCAGCCCCCGGCCTCAGACGAGGCAAGTGCGGTTCTTGCCCGTGCGCTTGGCTTCGTACATGCCCTGGTCGGCGCGCTCCAGCGCCGCCTCGATACATTCGGGCAAGCGGTAGGCGGTGACCCCGGCAGAAAAGGTCACGAAAACCTGCTTCTGCTCGTGCATGAACAGGCCGCCGGTCAGCGTTCGCTGCAGCCGGGTCAGGATCGCCCGGGCTTCGTCCATCGGTGTTTCGGGCAGCAGCACCACGAACTCTTCACCACCGAAACGGGCCACCACATCGGTCGGCCGCAGCGTCTTGCTGACCAGCGCGGCGAGTGACTTGAGCGCTTCGTCGCCGGCACCGTGGCCGAGCTCGTCGTTCAGGCGCTTGAAGTTGTCGATGTCGAGCAGGCCGATCGCCAGCGGCGCACCGGTGCGCTCGACCCGCGCACGCTCGGCCTCGAACGCCTGTATCAGCCCGCGGCGGTTGGCGACCTGCGTCAGCTGGTCGGTGCAGACTTCGTCGGACAGGCGCTGCATTTCTTCTTCGAGCTCGTTGACACGCTGTGTCAGGCCGCTGGCCTTGCTGTGCTCTTCCTGCAAGCGGGTCTGGGTCTGGCGCACCAGCGACTGCACGGTGCGGCTTTCTTCGACCATCTCGCGCACCACGCCGGCCAGGCCTTCGAGCGAATCGGCCTTCTCGATCACGTCGGCATAACGCCCGATGCTGTCGTGGAAGTTGCCGGTCTGCGAACCGAGCTCGTCGAGTTCGCTCAACATCCGGTTGATCAGGCCCTTCAGCGAATCACGCGCCCGCGCGCGTTCGCTGTGCACCTGGCGCTGGCGCTCGCGCGTGTCGCGCAGCAGCTCGCTCACGGCCCGCACCCCGCGCGCCGACAGGCCCTCTTCGATCTTGATGCGCATCGCATCGCACTGGCCCTTGGCCCAACTGTCGTCTTCGGCCAGATCGGTGAGGCTGGCAGTCAGCTCCTCGCACAGGCCACCGAGCTGGTCGAGCAAATGGTGGCGGTGCTGCAGCACCTGCCCGGCACGTTCGCACAGAGCCTCGAGTTCTTCGACCAGCGCCGGCGTGGCGCCTTCGGCTTGCAGGCGAAGGGTCAAGCCGGCCAGCGCTTCGGCCAGCTCGTGCGGCACACCGTCGTCGGCGGGCAGGGCCTGTTGCAGCGTGCGGCTCAGCGGGGCCAGCACCGGGTGCCAGACGCTCCCGGGCTCGGCCGACAACGCCACCACGGACTCGCTCGGCAGCGCGCTCTCTGCCTGCGGCGGCAGCTCGGCTTCGGCTTCGGCTTGGGCTTCGTCCAGTACCTCGGTCGGCAGATCGGCGGCGTCGGTTTCCCAGCTCGTGAGCAGTTGAGACAAGCGCTGCTGAAGACGCTTGGAGTCGCTGCGGCTGCCTTGCAGCACACGCTGCAACCCTTCTTTCTTGCGCGCCACGGTCCAGTTGCGGCCGCCGCGATCGATGCTGCGTACGATGCGCTCGATCAGCCCCGCGATCACCGACGCATCGGGTGCGGGCGCGTTCTGCAGAGTGCGCTCGGCCAGCTCCCAGCGGCCACGCACCAGCGCCTGCGCGAACTCGGCCGCGGCAGTGCCGCCACCGGAAGCCTCGGCATCGAAAGCGCGCTGCGCCACCCGCTCGATCAGGCGCTGTCCACGCTCGGGCAGCAGCGTGGCCACGGTTGCGCCACCGGCTTCGAGCCGGTAAGCGCGCTCGTAGTTTTCGGGCGTGGGTTCGAGCTTGTCGAGCGCGAGCCGGCGCAGCGCACCCTTGGCGATGTGCGCCGGCGACGCGCCCTGCGCGGTTTCTGAGGCGGCCGGCGCCAGGCTGGCGGGTCGGGTCGTTTGCATCGCAGGCGGGCCCGGTCAACCGAGCGGTTTGGCGCGTGGATCCCGCACGTCCGGGAAACGCAGCACCTCGGCCAGGTCGGCCTCGTCGGCCTTGCCGATCCACGGTGCCTTGCGCGGCAGGATGGTCTGCTGCAGCCAGGTCTCGATGTCTTCGGGTGGCTGCGGTTTGCTGAACAGGAAACCTTGCATCACACCGCAACCGAGCCGGTGCAGCACTTCCATCTGGCGCAGGTTCTCAACGCCCTCGGCCACCACCCGCAAGCCGAGCGAGCGTGCCAGCGCGATGATGGCGGTGACGACCGCGGAACTCTGCGGCGTCATGCCCAGGTCGCGGATGAAACTGCGGTCGATCTTGAGTTCGCTGATCGGCAGCGCGGTCAGGTAGGCGAGCGACGAATACCCGGTGCCGAAGTCGTCGATCGAGATCTCGACACCGATCTCGTTCAGGCGGTGCAGCGACGGGATCACGTTCTGCAGGTCCTTCATCAA
>JANYFX010000110.1 GCA_025359585.1 Rhizobacter sp.
AAACACGATTTCGAGACCTTCGCCGCGAGCCAGCTGAAGGAACGCGAGATGGCCGGCCTGCCGCCCTATTCGCACCTCGCGATCCTGCGTGCCGACGCGCGCACGCCCGAAGCGGCGCGTGCTTTCCTGCAGGCTGCGGCCGAGCTTGCCGTCACCTTGCCCGGGCACGAGGCGGTGACGATGTACCCGCCGGTGCCGCTGGGCGTGGCGCGCGTGGCGAACGTCGAGCGCATGCAGATGCTGGTGGAGTCGCCGTCGCGCGTGGCCCTGCAGCGCTTTCTGGCACTCTGGCTGGCGGCGCTGCACGAGCTGCGCCGGACAAAGGCGACCGATCAGGGCGCAGCGGCCAAGGTCTTGCGCTGGGCGGTGGACGTGGACCCGCTGTCGATCTGAACGCTGGCGTTCCAGCTCAGCGCCGACGGGGTGCCGACAGGCGCCGCGGCCGCCCCGCATCGCCTTGCGCACCCGGCAAGGGCCGGGAGATATCGGCGAGCAGCAGCGTGGCCTGCACCAGCCCTTCGACCGCTTCGCTCAGGTCGGCCGGTGGTTCCAGCGATTCGATCTCGGCGAGCAAGTCGTCGGCGTCTTCCAGATCGTCGGGCGCAAGGTGGCGGTACAACAACGCGAGCGGCTCGGTCAGCGCCTTCGCGTCGCCGGCCATCAGCGCCGGGAAGTGTTCGAGCGCCGTCGCGAAGCCGGCGACCCAGGGGTACACGGCGTCGACCTCGGACGGTGCGCCTTCGTCGAATTCGTCTTCCCCGGCTTCGCTCTCTTCGTCACCCAGCTCGAAAACCCAGGGGTCGAACCACTGCCGTCGGTTGATCGCGTCGTTCAGTTCGGCGTGGCGGCGCAGCACGAGCGGGTGCAGCCGGGTCGTATCAAAACGCGCCGGCAAGGCGCGGCCGTCGGCATCGGTAACAAACGGCAACCATCGTGCGACCGGCACCCACTCCGGCTGCAGCAGCACCCCGCACAAAAAACCATCGAGCATGCTCACATCGAGTGGCTCCAGCGGCGCGGGCACGCGGTCGAGCAGCGCCTGCAACTCTTCGAGCTCGTTCTCGGTGATCGGCAGCACCGGCGCACTTGCGCTCTGGCCGGCGGCGCGCTGCGGCGGGCGCGATGGAATGCTGGAAGGGGGTCGGCGCGGGGGAGCAGGCATGCCGCATTGTCGCGCCACCGAACCGCCACCGGCCAATGGTGAATCTTTGTGACTTGCGCGCCGCCTCCTTCAAAGTGGGGATGGTCGAAGCGCGCGCGCGCCCATAGAGTCTGCGCATTGCTGTCACACGAAGCCTCGCAAGAGGCAGCGAACGCAAGGTCCTCAACGCTCGGCCAAGAACATCACACCGAACAGAGCGCAGACCGCATCAGTCCCAACGACGTCCTCTCGAGGACTTATCAAGCCCACCCGCTCACGTAGGTGGGCTTTTTTTTGGCTCGTTGTGCATGAACCGAAGAGGGCGGAACTCTTGGTGCCGACGGCGACGCGATCAGTCGGACGCGCGCAGCGTGCTCCAGTTCAGTTTGCTGATGCCGCTGCCGACCGACACGTTGCGTTTTTCGACCACGCCCTTGAAGGTGGCTTCCACGGTGTAGTTTCCAGGCGGCAGCTTGAACATCAAGATCGGGCCGGCGTCGGCCACCGAGAGCAGCTCCTGGTCGGCGCGGCGCACCGTGAGCTTCTCGGCCACGCCGTATTCGCCGCCGCGCCCGCTGAAGGTGATCTGCAACGAAAACTCCTTGCCGCGCGCTTTCATGTAGTCGACGCCCTCGGTGCCGGAGCCGCCGTTCATGTACTCGATGCCGCCCGCGCTCTGCACCTTCGGCAGCACCGAAGCAGCGGTCGCATCGAGCGGGGTTTTGGAGAGCTCAGGCTCGGCTGCAACGGCAGCTGCCGTGGCGGCCAGGGCCAGGCTCAGAGCAAGGAGTGCGGCAGGTGCTTGCATGGAGTTCTCCGATGGGTTTTTGACGATCAGACCCGAGCCTAGGCAAGCCCTTGAACGCCGTCTGTCGGCCGGAGGTGGCGCAGCGCGTAGGAGGCTGCCGACGGCACGCCGCGCGCGCCACCGAAGTAAGCCCTCGTAACCGGAGCCTGCCGGCCCATTGCCCCGGCAAAGCCCACCGGATAGCATGAGTTCGGCTGCTGCAATCAGACAGTCGTCACACCAACAACAGGAGAAAGACATGAGCAAGCAAGCGGATCAGAACCTCATTCACGTCGAACTGTCGAAGAGCGTACCGTGCAAGGTGTCGCTGGGCGGCATGCGCTCACCGTACCTGGTGCGGGTGCAGTCGGCGCCGGTGCAAGTGCAGTTGCGCAGCGCCCCGGTGTGCAAGGTCTCGCTGGGCGGCATGCGCTCGCCCTGGCTCACGCGCCAGCAACGCGGCTGAGCAGCGCGCGAAGCGCCGAGCCGGCTGCACCGCGCAGCCGGCTTTTTGTTTGTTCGCATCCGACCACGCACCACGATTCGACGCCGCCATGAGCGACACCTGTTCCGCCGAATGGCCCGATGGCCGCGTGGTGTCGTTCTACCGCGCCTTGCCCACGAGCACGCTGCCGGTACGCGCCGACCGCGCCGCGCTCGGCGTGATCCCGACCGCGGCGTTTCAGTACTGCGAAGCGCTCACCAGCGCATCGGCGTATGGCTGGTACGTGTTCGCGCCGATCTCGTTTCACCTCCAGTTCGATGGCACCGACGTGATCTGGACACACGAAGGCGCCGAGAGCTGGTACCCGCTCGGCGACGAAGTCGATGCCGGCTTCGCCGAAGCCTTCGACAGCATCGCCCCCGAAGACATGCGCGGTTATGCACCGCCCTTTCTATCGCACACCTTCACGCCCGGCATCGTGCAGGTCTGGTCGGGCCTGTTCGTGCGGACCGCACCGGGCTGGAGCTCGCTGGTGCGACCGCCGGCCAACATCGCGCGCAGCCAGGGTTTCGAAGCCTATGAAGGCATCGTCGAAACCGACCGCTGGTTCGGCCCGCTGTTCGTCAACGTGCGGCTCACCGCCACCGACCGGCCGATCGCCTTCAGCACGAAGAAGCCGCTGTTCCAACTGCAGCCGCTGAAGCGCGAAACCTACGCCGAAGAACACCTGCGTTCGTTCAACGTGGTCGATGGCCTGGAAGCGATGAACACCGACGACTGGGCCCGCTTTCGCGCCACCGTGATCAAGCCGAACCAGGACCCGAACCGCCGCGTCGGCCGCTACGCCGCCGCCGTGCGCAAGCGCCCCGGCAACGACACACCCGAAGGCGAACGCTGATGTCTTCGTTGCCCGCCGCCTCGATACCCCACGCGCTCCCACAAGAGCGCTCCCGCTCCACCGCGTGGGCCGCGGTGATGCTCGGCGTGTTGATCGCATCCAGCTACCCGGCCGTGAGCCGCATTGCGGTCACGGGCTCGCTCACGCCGCAAGACCTGCTCGTGCTGCGCTTCGGCGTGAGCGGCGCGATCCTGCTGCCGTGGCTGCTGCTGCATGCCGCGAAGCTGCCACACCCGGTGTGGCGCATGAGCGTCCCGTTGTCGTTCCTGCAAGGATGGGGCGCGGCGGCGTGTGTGCTGTTCGGTCTGCAATACACCTCGGCGGCGCGCGCTTCGGCGTTGTTCCAGGGTTCGCTGCCGATGTGGGTGGCGCTGGTGGCGTTCGCGCTGTTCCGGCTGCGCCCGAAGCGCGCGCAACTGGTCGGCATCGGCGTGATCGCGCTGGGCACCGCGCTGCTGGTCAGCAGCACTTCGCTCGCGGCCGTGCACCCGAAGCGTTGGCTCGGCGATGCGCTGTTGCTGTGCGCGCCGCTGCTCGCCTCGGGCTACCTGCTCTACGTGCAGCGCACGCGGCTGAACCCGGTGATCGGCGTGGCGCTGGTCGCGGTGATTTCGGCGCTGTTCGTGCTTCCGTGGGCGCTCTGGAACGGCCACAGCACACTGGCGCAGGCGCCGCTGGCCGAGATCGCGTGGCAGGTCTTTTTCCAGGGGGTGCTGATCGGCTGCATCGGCATGCTGTGCCTGCACTACGGCGTGTTGGGCCTGGGCAGCCAGGCCGTGGGCGCGGCGCTGGCAATGGTGCCGGTGCTCGGGCTGGTCTTCTCGGTCGTGGTGGCGCACGAAACGATCACGCCGCTCGAAGGCGTGGCGGCCGCCGTGGTCTCGGCCGGCGTGTGGCTCGCAACACGCGCGCCGCGCACCTGAGCGCGCCGCTTCAGGCGCCGATCACCCCGCCGTCCTTGCGCCGGATCACCACCGTGGCCGAGCGCGGCCGGCCACCATGAGGCCATTTCGAAAACTTGTTCGGCTCGGCCGGGTCGCTGCAGTCGCTCGGCGTTTCGCCAGGGTGCTGGATGTTGATGAACATCGTCGCGCCGTCGGGCGTCTGCGTGGCGCCGGTGATCTCGCAGTTCACCGGCCCGGTGAGAAAACGCCGGATCTCGCCGGTGCTGCGGTCGCAAGCCAGCATCTGGTTGTTGCCGATTCGCACGAGCTCGCCCTGGTTCATCTGCGAAGCGTGCATGTCGGTCTGGATCCACAGCACGCCGCGCGCGTCGAGCATCAGGCCGTCGGGGCAGGCGAAGAGGTCGCCGTTGATGTTGCCCTTGGCCTCGGGCCGCGCATTCGCCGGGTCGCCGGCGAGCACGAGGTGGCTCCAGCGCATCGTCACGCCGTCGAAGTCGCCGTCGTCTTTCCAACGGATGATGTTGCCCATCACGTTGTTCGCGCGCGGGTTCGCCGCATCGACGCCGGGTTGGTCTTTCGCACCGCGCGAGCTGTTGTTGGTGAGCGTGCAAAACACTTCGCCGCTCTGCTGATCGATCGCCAGCCACTCGGGCCGGTCCATCTTGGTGGCGCCGAGCGCGTCGCTCGCCTGGCGCGCCTTGATGACCACCTCGCCCTGGTCGGCAAAACCGTTCGCCACGGTGAGCGGCCCCTGGCCATGCACCAGTGGCAACCATCGGCCGCTGCCATCGGCATCGAAGCGCGCCACGTGCAGCGTGCCGTGGTCGAGCAGCTCGCGGTTCGCCTGCGCTTGTGTCAGGCCGCCACCGGCCGGCGCGATGCGGTCGCGGCTGACGAATTTGTAGATGTACTCGAAACGCGAGTCCTCGCCCGAATACACGACCGCACGGCCGTCTTTCGTGACCGCGATCCACGCGCCTTCGTGCGCGGCGCGGCCGAGCGCGGTGCGCTTGACGGGGGTGCTCTTCGGGTCCATCGGGTCGATCTCGACGACCCAGCCGAAGCGGTTGTATTCGTTCGGGTGTTTGGCCGCGTCGAAACGTTCGTCGTGTTCGTTCCAGCGGAAGAACGCGGTCTTGCGCAAGCCCCAGCGCTTCTGGTGCGCGTCGGGCAACGCTTCACCGAGCGCGAAGTAGTAGGCGAAGTTTTCTTCGCCCGACAGGTAGGTGCCCCAGGGCGTCTTGCCGCTGGCGCAGTTGTTGAGCGTGCCGAGCACCGTGCGGCCAGCGGGGTCGGCGGCAGTCTTCATCATCGAATGGCCTGCTGCCGGCCCGCCGAGCGCGAACGGCGTGCTGGCCGTGAAGCGCCGTGCGTAGGCCGAAGGCCGCACCAGGTCCCAACCCTCTCCTTTGCGCTCGACCTCGACCACTGCCACGCCGTGCGCAGCCTGTGCCTTCTTCACCTTTTCTGCCGTCCAGTTCGCCATGCCGCCGGCATGCAACAGGCCATCGTCGACGTACTCGTGGTTCATCGTGAGCAGGCCACGCGTACTGCTGTCAGCCAGCGCGTAGAAGTGAATGCCGTCGTGGTGCATGCCCATCTGCACCGCCTGATCGGCCGCGCTGGCACTGGCGTCTTCGCGCCAGGCCGGCATGTTGCCGGCCACACCGATGGGCTCGCCCCATGCAGCGATGGCGGTTGCGACATACCCTTCGGGCACGACGATCGTGTCGGCGGTGCTGACCGGAATCGCCTTGAAGCCGAGCAGCGGGCCAGCGCCGGCCGTCGTTGCACAGCCCGCGAACAGCGGCGCCAGCGCGCTGCCGGCGAGCGCCGCAAGGCCGCCCTGCAGCCACACGCGCCGGGCCGGGTCGGAGACGCTGTGGATGTCGGCGTTGGAAGAGCAGTTGCTGTCTTCCATCGTGTCGAAGTCTTTGGCCATGCGTCTTTTCTCCTTCAGAGTTTTTCGGTCTCGCTCGTCCGCGGCTGCCACTTCATCAAGCGCTTTTCAGCGCGGCCCACGGCACCGTCGAGCATCAGCGCGAACACCGTCAGCACCAGGATGCCGGCCATCACCGTGTTGATGTCGAACGCCCCTTCGGCCTGCAGGATCAGGTAACCCACGCCGCGCGACGAACCGAGGTATTCACCGACCACCGCGCCGACGAAGGCCAGCCCCACGCTCGTGTGCAGCGAGCTGAAAACCCAGCTGGTCGCGCTCGGCAGGTAGACGTGGCGCAGCAGTTGTCTTTGCGACGCGCCGAGCATGCGCGCGCTCGCGAGCACGACCGGACTCACTTCCTTCACGCCCTGGTAGACGTTGAAGAAGACGATGAAGAACACCAGCGTGACACCGAGCGCCACCTTGCTCGCGATGCCGAGGCCGAACCACACCGCGAAGATCGGCGCCAGGATCACGCGCGGCATGCTGTTGAGCGCCTTGATGTACGGGTCGGCAATCGCCGCCGCCATCGGGCTGAGTGCGAGCCACAAACCGCAGCCCAGGCCGAGCACGGTGCCGAGGCCGAAGGCGAGCACGGTTTCCAGAAGCGTGACCCACAGGTGCTGGTAGATGTCGGCGTTGGTGAAGAACCAGGCCCAGATGCGGCTGAAGATCTTCAGCGGTTCGCCGAAGAAGAACGCGGCTTGCTGGTCGTTCTCGAACACTAAGGGCGGGATCAACCCGGGTTTCGTGACCACGTGCCAGAGCAGGAAGATCACAACCAGCAGGCCGACTTGCCAGACGCGCAGGTTGGCGTGGCTCGGCTTGATGTATTTCCACATGGTTCGCCGTCCTCAAGCCGCCAGCTGCTGCTGGTAGCCCTTCAAGACTTCTTCGCGCAGCACCGACCAGATCGCCTGGTGCAGCTCGACGAAGCGCGGTGTGACGCGCACCTCGGCCACGTCGCGCGGGCGCTGCAGATCGATCGTGAATTCGCCGATCGGGTGCGAGGCCGGGCCGGCGGAGAGGCACACCACGCGGTCGCTCATCGCGATCGCTTCGTCGAGGTCGTGGGTGATGAACAGCACCGCCTTCTTCTTCGCGGCCCACAGCGCGAGCACTTCGTTTTCCATCAGCTGCCGGGTCTGGATGTCGAGCGCGGAAAACGGTTCGTCCATCAGGATGATGTCGGGGTCGAGCACGAGTGTTTGTGCCAGGCTCACACGCTTGCGCATGCCCCCCGAGAGCTGGTGAGGGTAGCGGTCGCCGAAACCGCCGAGGCCGACGCGCTTCAACCACTCTTCGGCTTGTGCCCGGGCGTCCACTGCACCGCGAAACTCCAGCCCGGCCATCACGTTCTGCAGCGCCGTGCGCCACGGCATCAGGCTCTCCGACTGGAACATGTAGCCAGCGCGCGTGTTGATGCCGGAGAGTTTTTCGCCGAACACGCGCACCTCGCCCGTGCTCGGCGCGAGCAGCCCCGCGCCGACGTTGAGCAGCGTGCTCTTGCCACAACCGGTCGGGCCGACGACCGACACGAACTCGCCGGCAGCGACGCTCAGGTTCACGTCGCTCACAGCGGTGTAACGCTGGCTTGCGTCGTCCTTGGACACGAAGGTGCACGACACGTCTTGGAGCGACAACGCAGCGGCGGATTCCGGGAACGGCATGGGCGGGCTTTTGGGGGTCGCAGGGAGTGCGCCGACTGTACCAATGTGGGGCGCGGCCCCGTTCGATCTGCGCGATGGCCGATTCGTCCCGGGCACGCCGGGCTTGGTCACATCGGCCGCGACAGGCCCGCGCACGGCGCCTAGGCTTGCCTCACTTGCCCCGCGCCGCGTCGGCATGTCGGCCCGGCGCCTTCAGACGCTCTTCTCGCTCGACCAGGAAGTCAACATGAACCGTTTCCACCGTGCTTCGCTTTTCTTCGCCGTGGCGGTCTGCCTTGCGGTTTGCGCTGCAGCAGTCTTGCTGCTGGGCTCGACCCCGGTGTTCGCCGCCGGCTCGATCGGGCCCCTGGCTGCGCCGCCGGCGCCGCACTGAATGCGGTTCGGCCTGTTCATCAGCGCCGGGCCGGGTTCGTCGCGCCCGGGCCGGGTTCGTCGCATCCTTGCCCGTGGCCGCCTTCTGCCGGTTGAATCGGGCATCGAGCCGCGCCGACGCGCGGGTCGGGGATTCCATGGGCCCGCCTCACCCGAACCCTTCACCCGCCGAGCACGACGGTGCGCCGGAAACAGCGCTGGCCGCGCTCGCCCCTGCGGGCTACGATGGCTCAGCGCGCGCGCCAACGCAGAAGGCCGGGGCCTTTCGTCGCGAGCGCCGCACCGCCGGAGGCCACCCTATGCCGCTGTTCGCAGCCCGCCCCGCACCGATGCCGCCGCTCGCGTCGGCGCCTGCGAGCGGCGCGCTGCATCAAGTACCGGCGCTGACGGTGCTGGCCTGCGCGCTCGTGGTCGCGCTGATGATGTCGACGCAGTACCTGATCCAGCCCTTCGTCTGGCGCAACTGGCCCTGGGACGAAGTGCTTGCCGGCTGGACGGTGGTGTTGCGCGACCGAGCCGTGGTGGCGGGCGCCATCGCAATGGCGCTGGTCGCCGCCGGCCGCCTTCCTCTGGCGACCTTGCGCGCGCGTGCGCTGGCACTCGGCCTGGCGATCGTGATGGGCGCGGCGGCAGGAGAACTCGCACTGCGCGTCGGCGGGGCATCGGGTGCGGCGGCCAGCACCGCGGCGCTGCTCAGTCAGGTGGCACGCTGGAGCGTCATCGCCGGCTGCGTCGCAACGATGTGGTCGCTGTGGCGCGGCGTTGCGGAAACGAGCGCGGCGGCGCAAGCCGTCGAACTGCGCAGCGCCCAGCTCGAGCGCCGGGCGACCGAGGCGCGCCTGGAAGCCTTGCGCGGCCAGATCGAACCTCACTTCCTGTTCAACACGCTGGCCACCGTGCGCCGACTGCAGCAGGTCGATCCGGCACAGGGGGCGCAATTGCTGGCGCACTTCGTCACCTACCTGCACTCGGCGCAACCCGCCCAGCCGAACGCGTCCGACACGCTCGGGCAGGAGATCGACCTTGCCCGCGCCTACCTCGGCGTGGTTGCGCAGCGCATGGGCGGCCGGCTGCAAGTGCGTTTCGATGTGGCCGACGAACTGCGCCCGCATCCGTTTCCGCTGCTGACGATCGCCACGCTGGTCGAGAACGCCGTCAAGCACGGCATCGCACCGGCACCGGACGGTGGTTTGATCAGCGTAACGGTCCGGCGCAGCGGCACGGCGATCGAAGCGCTGGTGACGGACACCGGCGTCGGCTTCACTGGCCAGAGCGGCAGCGGCATCGGCCTGGCGAACATCCGCGCGCGGCTGAGCACGCTGTACGGCAGCGCCGGTACGCTCACGCTTCAGGCCAACACGCCCAGCGGAGTGCGCGCGGCGATGCGGCTGCCGTTCCATGACTCGCCCCCGACGGCGAGCACGGAATGAACGGCACGGCCGCTGCTGGCCACGCCCCTGCGACGGCAGGCATTCACTGGCCGCGTGCGATCGGTTATGGCGTGCTGTGGGGCATCGCGGCGGCGGCACTCGCGGCGTTCGAAGTGCCGTGGAGCGACACCGGCAGCGCGCAGCTTCTGTGGCTCGAATCGAGGCTGTTACCGGCGTTGTGTGTGCAGGGCATTGTGCTGGCGAGTGCGGCCATGGCATTGCAGCAGCGCTTGACGTGGTCGTGGGCGATGGTCGTGGTCATGGCCACTGGCTTTGCGCTGCTGAGCAAATCGGTAGACTGGTTGTTCTGGAAGGTTCTGCCACTTCCGAGCCCGGACCTGTTGCCAGCGTGGGGCGCCGAACCCAACTACTTCTACAGCGCCTGGAACAACCTGGTCTACGGCGGCCTGTTCATCGCCGCGTACCGTCTGAGCGTCGAGTCGGAGCGCAGCCGCCGCCTGTTCGCCGAGGCCGAGATCGCACGCCAGAAGACCGAAGCCTGGCTCGGTGCGCAGCGCGTGCGCGCGCTGCAGGGGCACGTCGACCCGGCACTCCTGCTGCGCGTGATGGTCGAAGTGGAACAGCGTTATGCGCGCGACGCCCCCGGCATGGAGCGCTTGCTCGACGCGCTGGTGGGCATGCTGCGGGCCGCGATGCCGGGGGTGCGCAGTGGCAGGTCGACACTCGGTGCCGAACTGCTGCTGGCGCAGTCTTATGCAGCGCTGCGCGGCGAGCTCGAGCCCGGGGGCGACGCATGGCGTCTGCACATCGACGGCAGCGTACCCGAGCTGCCCTTTCCGGCGTTGATGCTGCTGCCGGTGCTCGATCAGCTGATCGCCGACCACCTCAGCGCGGTCGAGCTTCAGATCGGCTGCGCCGACGGGCAATGCACGTTGAAGCTGGGGCTGACCGGCAGCGCCAGCGGGCCGTGGCTGACACCCGAGCTGGCGTACCGCGTGCAGGTCGGCCTGCGCACGGTCTTCGGCAACGAATGGACGCTGGCGGTGCAGGAACGCAGCGCCCGACACGCCCTCGTGCTGATGCTGCCGCTCGACGCGGCAGCGCTTGTTTCACCCGCTCTTTCAACCCGACTGGAGACGACCCATGGATGACCCACGACCCCTCACTGATGAAGACACGGGCAACACCGACCGGCGCTATGCCTTGCTCGCCCTGCTCGCGACCTTCGCAGCCGCCGACACCGCCCAGGCGCAGGACGCCGCGGCCGTGCAGCCGCGCGCCTACCGCGTCGCGCTCGAGAACGACAAGCTGCGCGTGCTCGAGTTCAACAGCCGGCCCGGCATGGGCGTGTGTGGCACCGGCATCCATTCGCACCCGGCCCACCTGTCGATCGCGCTCACCGCCGCGAAGGTGCGCGTCAAGACGGCCGACGGCAAGACCTTCATCGCCGAGAGCAAGACCGGCGACGTGTTCTGGAGCGAGGCCGAAACCCACGAGGCCGAGAACATCACCGGCAAGGACGTTCGTGCGCTAATGGTCGAGCTGAAAACGCCGGCGGCAAAGAAGGCCTGAGCGCACAACGTGATGCACACACCGACCGCCCTGATCGCCGAAGACGAAGCCGTGCTTCGCGACGAGTTGCGCTCGCACCTGGCCGCGCTGTGGCCCGAGCTGCGCATCGTCGGCGAGGCCGCCAGCGGCTTCGAAGCACTGCAACTGCTCGACCGGCTGACACCGAACCTGGTCTTTCTCGACATCCAGATGCCGGGCCTGACCGGGCTCGACGTGGCGCGGCAGGTCGGCGGCCGCTTTCACGTCGTTTTCGTCACGGCCTACGACGCGCACGCGGTCGCGGCGTTCGAGCAGGGCGCCGTCGACTACGTGCTCAAGCCTTACTCTGTGCCGCGTCTGGCGCTCGCGGTGCAGCGGCTGCGCCAGCGCATCGGCGGCGAACCCCCACCGCTCGACCGCCTGCTGCGCGAGCTGGCCCGCGCTGCGCCGGCGCGCAAGCACCTGCGCTGGATCAACGCATCGCAAGGGCAAGAGGTGCGGCTGATCACGGTCGACGAAGTGCTCTACTTCCAGGCCGACACCAAGTACACCCGCGTCGTCACCGCCGACAGCGAAGCGCTGATTCGCACGTCGCTGAAGGAGTTGCAGGAAGAACTCGACCCGTCGAGCTTCTGGCCGATCCACCGCTCGACCATCGTCAACGCGAATGCGATAGCCGGTGTCACGCGCGACTTTCGCGGCCGCGTGCTGGTGAAGCTGAAGTCGCGCGCCGAGAAGCTCGCCGTGAGCGAGGCCCACGAACACCTGTTCAAGCAGATGTGAAGACCGGGCCCCGTCGCCGGGGCCGGGCCCTCGTCAGCGCGCGGACAGTTGTGTGGCCATCACCTGTTCGGCAACGGCACGCCCTTGTGCCAAGCCCGCGTTCACGGCCAGCCGGAAGTGGTAGCCGACACAGATGCGCGACAAGCCGATCTCTGCCCCCGCCTGCGAGAACGAAGTGAAGCTGCGTGTCACGCCCGGCAGTGTCACGCTCTGGTGCGTGAAGCTCACCGCGTCCGTGCCGAAGACCCGAGCCAGCGCGGCCGCGCCGGCGCCTGCCGACGCGGAATGCCCCGAGGGATAGTCCGGAATCGGTGGGCACACCGGGTCGAACGAAGCCCAGCTCGGGTCGCCCACGGTCGCCGGGTTGCCGTCGCTCTCACCGAGGTGGATCGCCGTGATCGGGCGCCAGAAGTGGTAGAAATATTTCGACTCGATGCAGGCGGTGTAGGCGTCGGCCTGTGCAACCTGGATGAGCGCCAGCGCACGCATCACAGCCCAGCCCGACATGCCCCGCGCCTGCGCGACCTGCAGCGCGATCCGCATCCAGGAGTCGTTGGTGCTCTCGAGCCAGAAGCGCCCGAGTTCCGACTGGTCGGCGGTGCGCGACGAGCCGACCGCCGCGCCGAGCGCCTTGACCTCGTTGTAGTCGGCCGTGTAGGCGTCGTCGGTCGTTCGGTACGGCGCTGCGACGCGGTAGGCGGCAGCGCTGGCGATCGCAAAGGTCTTCATGCGCTCGCCCCAAAACACCTCGGCGGTGAAATCGAAGGGCGGCGTGAAGCGGTATTCGCCCGGCGCAACGCCTTCGGTGAACGGCCCTTCGACATCGGCCAGCCCGTCGGCAGCGCGGTTCGCGAGCATCGCCGCGGCGGCCCGTTGGCCGGCGGTTGTACCGGCGCTGGCGGCGTCACTGGCCGGGATGGCGGCAAGCGCCGCGGCGTATTCCGCGTCGAGCAGGGCTGCAGCGAACGGCAACTCGTGCAGGAGCACGTCGTGCACGGCGGCCGCGACTGCCGCGTCGGGGTCGGCGCCGAACGCGCTGTCGATCCGCAGGTAGCTTGTGTAGACCGACACGATCGCGTTCAGCGCGTCGTGCGCCGCCAGAAACGCCATTGCATAGATGCGCGCGCTGAAGTGCGGCGGCAGCCCTGGCGCCGGCGCCAGCGCCACCGCGCGCATCGCGATGCCGGCCCAGCGTGCCGGTGCAGCCGTGGCCGGTGGGTCGTCGTTGCCGCCACAACCGGGCAGCCACAGCGTGGCGGCCGGCAGCAGGGCGCCGGCACAGAACAAGCGTCGTGAGATGGGAAGGTTCATGACCGTCGTTCCTCGAAAGTGACAAGGGAACGAACGATCGGCGCGCGCGCTGCGCCTGACAACGACGATGCGACGAACCCGCCCGACAGGGCGGCGAATCAGGCCGGGGAGCGACGGACGCTCACCCCTTCGGGTACTTCGCGTTGGCCTTCTTCACGAACTCGTTGGTGACGATCGCCGCGAGGTCGATCTTTGCCGCCGCGATCTCGGGGTCGATGCTCGCGAGCGCACGGCGCGCGGTTTCGGCACCAGCCTCGGGGAACATTCCGTCGACCGACAACGCGCCCTTCGCCGCCAGGAACGCATCGACATACACCGCGCGGTCGCCGAGCAGGTAGTTCTCGGGTACGGCCTTGATGATCTCGCCGGCACCGGCCGCCTGGATCCATTTGTCGGCACGCACGATCGCGTTGGCCAGCGCCTGCGCCGTGGCGGGGTATTTGTCGAGAAAACTCTGCGGCGCGTACAAACAACCCGCCGGCATGGGCCCGCCGAAAATCTTGTCGGCCTCGCTCACCACGCGCGTGTCGGACACGATCTTCAGGTCGCCCGAGCGCGCCAGCAGCGTGATCACCGGGTCGAGGTTGCTGATCGCGTCGATCTGGCCCGAGCGCATCGCGGCGACCGCACCGCTGCCCGCGCCCACGCCGATGATCGACACATCGCCCGGCTTCAACCCGGCCTTGCCGAGCACGAAGTTGGCGAGCACGTTGGTGCTAGAACCCGGCGCGGTCACGCCGAGCTTCTTGCCCTTCAGCTCGGCCACGTTCTTGAAGTTGGGCATCGTCTTCGGGTTCACGCCGAGCACGATCTGCGGCGCGCGGCCCTGCAAGGCGAACGCGCGCAGGCGCTGGCCCTTCACCTGCATGTTGATGGTGTGCTCGAAGGCGCCCGAGACCACGTCGGCGCTGCCGCCGACCATCGCCTGCAGCGCGCGCGAGCCGCCGGCGAAATCGGCGATCGTCACGTCGAGCCCTTCGGCCTTGAAGTAGCCCAGGCTTTCGGCGATCGTGAGCGGCAGGTAATAGAGCAGGTTCTTGCCGCCGACCGCGAGCGTGAGCTTGGGCCTCTCGACGGCTTGGGCGTGAACCAATGCCGGCAGCGCGATCAGCGCTGAACCGGCCACAACGAAACTGCGGCGCTGCATGAACGTGTGACTCCGTTTGAAATGTGAACCCAATCTAACTTGCGCCGCGATCCGGCAACAGCGGGGAAACACACCCCGCGCCACACGGGCAAGGGCCGACCCGTAGAATGATTTTCGATGAATTCGTTCCGCCTGCGGCACGCCGCGCTGCCGCTCTTCGCGTTGTTGCTGATACTCACTCTCCCGCGGGTAGCGTTCGCGCAGACCAAGCCGGGCCAGCCGGCCGCCGTGGTCGCGCCACCCGAAGCGCCCGCCTCGGCGCCGATTTCGCTCTCGGCGCGCAAGGTCTACGAGCAGGCGCGCTCGCAGCTGCTGCAGATCCGCACGGTGCTCAAGGGCCGCGCGAGCCAGACCTCGGTGGGTTCGG